>JAGVKP010000063.1 GCA_020050475.1 Candidatus Babeliales bacterium | reverse complement strand
TCAGCCTGCTGATGCACTGATGAAAAATGAACGAAGAAAAAAACATAGTGCAACCAAGCGTATTGCATTTGATTATGTCAGTAAACCGCTGACCGATATCATTAATGAGTATGCTGCCCTTTTGGGGTTCAATATTATCTTGCCGCAAGGTGCACTTGCAATTACCTCGCGTGTTACCTATCGGCTACAGGAAAAGATAACCGTTGAGCAAGGCTGGCAAAAAGTTCTTATGCTATTAGATCTTGCCGGGTATACCTTGCGACCGGATGGCGATTTTCAAGCAATCGTAAAAACGGTTGATAATCCGAATTTGATGCGCGAGCCGTTTGAGCTTTTTGTTGATGTGCCGGTTGATCAGCTGCCCAATACTGATCAAATTATTCGCGCTCTTTTTTATCTTGGTAATATCAGTATCAAGGTCACTGGTAATGATCTTATGGCAGTTTTGAAGGATATGCTTTCGCCAACGGCTGATATTAAGCTCGATATGAAAACGAACTCAATTTTACTTACTGATAAATCGGTCAATATTCGCGGGGTCATGAAAATTATTCAGGAGCTTGATGAAGGCGGCTTGCGCGATACGATTGAAGTGTTACCACTCTATTATGTGAGCGCCTCAACGATTGATGATCTTTTCAACAAACAGCTTTTTGCGCAACAACAGCAGCAAAATGGCGGTGCAGCACCATTGCCGCAGGCATCCTATTTTCCGCGTAATACCAAAGTACTTGCGCTTGAGCGGACTAATTCATTGGTCATTATGGGCACACCGGGAGCTATTAGTCAGGTGAAAGACTTTATTATTAAATATATTGATCGTTCACTGGAATCAGGCGAATCAATTCTGCATCTTTATGATCTTCAATATTTAAATGCTTCTGAATTTGCGCCAATATTGCAGCAGCTTGTTTCGCCAACGCAGGCGCAAACAACGCAAACAACTGGCAAAGTGACGGGACCGCGGCAGTATTTTAAAGGGGTGATTGTCCAAGCAGAAATTACGCGAAAAACTGAGCAGCTTCAGCCGACGGCACCGGCAGGTACACCGACCGGATCTGCCACACCAACGACCGAAGGTACACAGATTGGCGGTAACCGGCTTATTATTGCAGCACGAAAAAACGATTGGATCCGGATCAAAAAGTTGATTCAAGATTTAGACAAACCACAACCGCAGGTTGCTCTTGAAGTACTCATAGTTGATCTGACACTTACCAATGATCGCTTTTTCGGCTCGCAAATGCGTGATAAAAAAGGGCTGCAAAGTAGTATTTCGCCAAAATTTAATTTCCAGAGTGCGCAACTTAATTCGCCGATATTAAAAACGATCGATAACCCAACGGGTGGCGATCCAATTTTGCCGGGTGATGCACTTATGGCAAATCTCCTGCAGATTCTTAATAATGCTGATCCGAATGCAGTGAACGCTTCATCTCCTCAAAATTTAGCGACACTGGCAACCCCTGGATCCATGATTATTTCGCTTGGTGATGCACAAACTGGCGGTGTTTGGGCAGTTTTTCAGCTGCTTAATCGATTTGCCAATACGACGATTCTTGCACAACCATTTTTGGTTACCACAAATCACCAACAAGCGACGGTGACCATTCAGCAGGAGCGATTGATTAAAGGTGATGCCGATACTGCCAATACGTCAGTTGCGTTGCGTTTTGAAACGGTAACTGCCGGATTGACGGTCGATATTTTACCGCATATTAGTTTAACAAATAATGTTAATCTACAAGTGACGGTTAATTTGAATGAGTTTGTCTCTAATGTGAGTAATAATCGTATTACCCGCGTCGTTCAGACTTCGGCAAATGTCGGTAGTGGAGAAATTTTGGCGCTTGGTGGTCTTATTCGTGATCGCGAAAATATTTCAGTCAACCAGACACCACTGTTGAGTAAAATTCCACTTATCGGTTGGTTTTTTAAAGCTGAAGAAAAGAATCTCCAGAAAAATAATCTACTGATTTTTATTGCACCGGTAATTATTGAGCCGCGCTTGCGCGGGGGTGTCGAGCAGTTTACGCAGCAAAAATTAGCGTATGCGCAGTCAAACCTTGAAGATGCGCTCTGTTTTGAAAATTTACGTGATCCTATTACACGCTGGTTTTTCAAGCCGGATGTTACGTTTGCTGAACGAACCATCGATAGCTATCGCAAGCATTCGCTCTTTGACGAAGATAATCGCATCGAGGCAGCGGCCGCATCCACTGGTGCACTCCTGCCACCGGTAACCGGATCATCACCTGATGATCTTGCGTTTGCTCAAGATGATGCAAAACTCAAAGCGCTTGCAAGTTCACTTGAAAAGCCGCATTACTCAAGCATAGAAAGCGCTAACTGATCTTCAATGCTGAGTAACCGATTATATTTTGCAAGTCGTTCGCCATGAACGCATCCGCCCGCTTTAATTTGGCCGGCGCTTGTACCGACGGCTAGGTCAGCAATAAAGGAATCGTTGGTTTCTCCGGATCGATGAGAGACCATGACATTGAGTCCATACTCTTGGCAGAGTTGAATTGCTTGCAGACTTTCGGTAATCGTACCGATCTGGTTGGGTTTAATAATAGCCGCGCTTGCTGCTTTGTGTTCGATACCATGCCAGATACGAGCCGGATCAGTAGCAAAAAGATCATCGCCGACGACTTGCACTTGGTCAGCCATCACTTCCATGAGCGATGCCCATCCTGCCCAATCATCCTGATCAAGCGGATCTTCCAGTGAGTAAATCGGATATTTTTCTATTAACGATGCATACCATTCAATGAGTTGCGCACTCGTATATTTTTTGCGCCCTATTTTGTAGGTATGATTTTTTTGATCAAAAAAGTGAGATGCTGCGCAGTCAAGGGCGATCTTAAAGACCTGTTCACCCTTAAAGAGTTCAATCGTCTCCATAATGATATCGAGCGCCTTTTCATCGTTGGCCAGCGCTGGCGCAAAAGCCCCTTCATCACTGGTCGCCGGTAGTTGCTCATGTTTGAGGAGCACCTCTTTGAGCTTACGATGAAACATAATCGCCTGCTCCATCGCTTCTCGAAATGATTGCGTACCGACAGGCAAGATGAGAAATTCCTGGATGCGCAAATTGTTATTTGCATGAAGACTGCCACTGATCATATTAAAAAGTGGAAACGGAAGCGTTACTGTATCAGCGCCACAAACATTGGCAATCAGCTCATACGGTTCCAATTGCAGCATAAAAGCTTGCGCGCGTAAAATGGCAATACTCGTGGCCAGCAGCGTATTGGCGCCAAGCTTTCTTTTGTCATCAGTGCCATCAAGAGCAAGCATCATCTGATCCATTTCAATGACGTTGGGCTCCAGACCCAAAAGAGCCGGCGCAATGACGTCTTCAAGCGTCTCTATAGCTTTCAAGACACCGTTGCCACCCAGGCGCTTGCCGCCATCTCGTAATTCATGAGCTTCGTACCGACTGCGTGAAAGACCCTCCGGTACTGATGAATAAAATGATGAACCATCTTCGAGAAAAAGTTGGCATTCGATGGTTGGAATACCGCGGGAGTCAAAAATTTCACGTCCCTTAATTTTGATGATTTTCATGAACGCCCTTACGTTATAAATCTGTATACCCCATTTGAGCATACTTAAAATAGAAGTGAGTATGCTATGCAAAGACAAGCAACCCACAAAATACATCTATAAATCAAAGATTTTGGCAGATTGAACTTGCAGTTCGATTAGAGTAGAGTATGAAAAAACAAAAAAAAGGAACGTATATGAAAAAACTAGTCATACTGAGTATCATTTTTTGTCATCAGCTTTTTTATGCGATTGATCTGAGTGACTTAAAAGGTGTTCCTGGAGCGGCCGAAATTTTGGCTTCTATCAACTCCTCAAAAAATCTTAATTCTATGAGGGATCGATTTAATAAACGAAACGAGCAGCAAGATGATAAAGATGCTAAAATAGAGTTTTCCTTTGCGTATAGTGTCTGCAAGGAATATGAATTGACCGGTAGTACCAAGCGCAAAATAATTGAGCTGTTTCGGCATTCAGGATTGATAAAGCGGCAGATGGAAGCGCTCGGTTATGATACGCGATTAGTCGTTGCAAAGACACATATTTGTCTGGATGGCATGCGGCAAGATCAATTTGAGCTGATGCTGACGGTTATTAATGGAGTTATGATGCCGGCCTTGCTCAAAAAACAGCTCATGGGTGATAAGTATACGATTGAAAAACTTGAGCAGCTTCTTGCAAGTTCGCTTTATTTAGAAATACAGCCGCTCATTGAGATGCTCCAAGAGATACTAGTCGCTAAAAAAGAGCTCCCTACAAAGGAATAATAAATGAATATTGGTATTTCAGAAAAAAATCGTAAAGAAATTTGCAAACGCCTTGCGGTGTTATTGGCAAATGAATATGTTTTATATACCAAAACGCTCAATTATCATTGGAATGTCGAAGGTCGGCAGTTTCATGACTTTCATGCATTTTTCAAAGAGCAGTACGAGCAACTATTTCCAATTATTGATGATGTTGCCGAACGTATTCGTTCCTTGGGTATAAAATCAATCAGCACGCTCCATGATTTTTTAAAGCATGCGGCGCTTAAAGAAGACACGAAATATGAGCTGACTGATCTTGCGATGATTAAAAATCTGCTGCAGGATCATGAGGCGATTATCGAGCAGCTGCGCGAAGATCAGCAGATAGTTATGGATCTGGGCGACCAGGGTACCAATAATTTCTTGGTTGGCCTTATGGAGATTCATGAAAAAAGAGCCTGGATGCTCCGCGCTCATTTAGCGAAATAACCTAGTTGTCAGTTTTTACGCGTGGTATAATCAGGGCTTGGTTAATTGGTAAAGCAGATCACCAAATCAGCAAGAGCATGAGCATGAATATACTATTAAATGATGCGCAGCGCGCAAAATTAAAGCAGCATACAGTGCCACTCATTTACTTGTCAGTAAGTCAAATGTTGGTGCATGTTAATTTTCCGCCATTTTCCTATGGCGGAGGCGCTATCAAACTCGCAATAAACATAGCGAGCAGTCTTTTTTGTATCGTTTGCTGCGCGATCATATTCTTATCTGACGGTTCTTCCGCCAAGATGCCGAAACCTATGGCAATTACTATGTATATGCAGTGGGGAGTTTTTGGGTTGATGCATATACTATATGGGTACCAATGGTATGTGAATTTTTACCAAGCACCAACTTCATGGTACCTTATCTGGTATTTCCAATCTGCAAGTGCATTGGCCATCATCTATTATAGCTTGTGGCAAAATAAGAGAGCTCTGTAGCTTTTTTGCACAATAATATGCGATCAATTACTCTGCGCTTTGTGTCACTTTTGGCAGCAGCTTTAATCCATACTCGCGCAAGCGTTTGTCTTCAACTGGCGTCGGTGCATCCATCATCGGATCATGGCCGCGGGCCGTTTTAGGAAACGCAATGACTTCCCGAATTGACGGTTGATTTGCAAGAAGCATGACGAATCGATCGATACCGATTGCCAACCCGCCGTGCGGTGGAAAGCCGAGTTGCTGTGCTTCAAGGAGAAAGCCGAATTTATTTTCTGCTTGTTCAGGGGTCATACCCAGCATTTCAAACACCTTTGCTTGGCGTTCCGGGTCATGAATACGAATCGAGCCGCCACCTAGTTCGACGCCGTTGAGTACGATATCATACGCGCGCGCTTTAATATCTCGCTGATTTTTTTCTTCCCATCCCGCTTGCGGTGCCGTGAACGGATGATGTTTTGCTACCCAGGATTTGGTTTCAGCATTAAATTCAAACATCGGAAAATCAGTGATCCAGAGAAAATCTAAAAGCCCTTCAGGGATCATGCCAAGCTCTTTGGCAACTAAGCAACGCAATCTGCCCAGGAGCTCCCAACTTTCTTCGTACGACCCGGCGATGATAAATACAACATCACCTTGATCAAATCCGCTACAGGTCTTTTCAAGACGATCAATAAAATCTGTCGGCAAAAATTTGGCAACCGGTGATTCAAGCTGTCTGTTTTCTCCAGCTTTGATCCACAGCATCCCTTTAGCGCCCAGTTGTTGTGCTTTGGCGACCCAGTTATCAAGCTCTGAACGAGAAAAGCGCGCTTGCTTTAAATATAAGCAGCCAATTTTTCCGCTTGCTTGCAAAATAGAGCGTAAAAAACTTAATTGCGTATCAGCAAAATCAGCGGTGATATCATTGATTTTCAGCTCGTAGCGCGTATCTGGTTTATCAGAGCCATAGGTATTGAAAGCTTCATCATACGTCATTCGTTTGAGTGGCAGTTGTAGTTCAATTGAAAAAACTTTTTTAAGCGTATAGGCAATCAGCTGTTCAATGACGGATTGTACCTCACGTTCGCCGATGAATGACATTTCAAGATCGAGCTGCGTAAATTCTGGTTGGCGATCGGCGCGCAAATCTTCATCGCGAAAGCAGCGCGCAATTTGATAGTAGCGCTCAAATCCGGCTGCCATCAAAAGTTGCTTGTAAAGCTGTGGGGATTGAGAGAGCGCATAAAATGAGCCGGCCTTGATGCGTGATGGGACCAAAAAGCCGCGCGCACCTTCGGGAGTATCTTTGGTCAGTATTGGGGTTTCGATATCGTAAAAACCTTCATGATGTAAAAATTCGCGCATTGCAAAGATAAGTGCGTTGCGCACTGAGAGATTTTTTTGCATTTGCGGCTTGCGCAGATCAAGATAGCGATATTTAAGCCTGAGCTCTTCGTCTATCTGCGTGTCATCAAGATTGAAAGGAAGTGGTTTTGCACGGTTCAAAATATCCAGAGACGTTACTTGAATTTCAAAAGCGCCGGTTGCAAGTTCATTGTTAATAGTTCCGTCGGCTCGTTTAATGACTGTTCCGGTAATATTTAATACAAATTCTGAGCGTAATTCATGTGCTTTTTCATGTGCCTGCTTATTTATTTCCGAGCTGAATACGAGCTGTACCATGCCGCTGCGGTCGCGCAAATCAATAAACGTGAGGCCACCATGATCGCGACGGCGCTGGACCCAGCCGGCTAATGTTACGGTCGATCCAAGATTTGATTCGTTAATTAATCCACATCCGGTGGTGCGGGAGTAATAACGCATGAAGAGCAATCCTTATCAAGTAGCGGGAGCTTATACCAAATAAAAAGCAGCTTATCACAGATTGTTTCTGCTGATAAGCTGCCCGATCTTTTGATGCCGGATTAGTAGCGGTATTCAAGACCCATGTTGAGGGTAAATGCCGTGTCGGTACCCAGGAGCGGTAGTCGATCATTATCGATACCGGTAACATCGACGCTATCAAGAATTCTGAGCTGATCTCTATTGAGCGGTGTGCCCTTAATATCTTTATAGTGAGCACCCGGGATAAATATTGACCAAACGGTGAAGAACTTAAGATCTTTAATAAACTCTACGTCAATAAATGAGTTAATTTCAGTACCCAAGAAGTTGCGTGCAAACTCAGTTGGCGAACTTTGGCCGGTGGTGATATCAAACTTTTTGGTTGCATGCGTCTGCCAGTACCACAAAATGTTTGGGCGGATACCAATGGCACGCTTGGTTTTTGGAAACCAGTTAGCGCTTGAACCGATAAACATTAAGTTGGTGATACCGTTAACGGTTGATGGCAGCTCTGAAAGCCCTTCATCAGGATTTGGTACGCTTAATGGTCGTGGCACACGGCCCGCACCACCTAAAAAGAACGCACTTTGGACACGATTACCAGAATAAAGCTCTTGAAGTCCAATAAATCCTTTGTAATTACCGTCAAAATTGACTGAATTAGGATCATCAAGATTGATATTAGGGTCTTCATCGCCGGATGCATAGCCAAACATTCCCGCAAGGCGCAGGGTGCGATTTTTAAGCCAATAAGCAAGATCGCCGACGACCATCCAGCCCTGATAAATATTGTTGTGCGGGTTGCGGAAGCGATTAAGATCATTGTAAAGATCGACGCCGGCTACGGTGCCAATAAGAGCACCATTTTGTGAGGCATCCTGCGCAGTCGTATTAATAATCTGTTGCGCTTGGCGGCCAGCGGTACTATTTGGATCATAAAACGCTTTTGGTGGGCGTGCGACGACATTCGGGTCTTGCGTCACTACCCGCGTGTTGGCAACGACGACCGTACTATTAGGGACGGAGATTGCCGGAATGCTGCGATTTTCAAACTCGGTGCGATTGCGATCCCAGCCCTTTACCTGCTGTTGACCAAAGTTGAATGCGGTATCGACGCCGCCTTCCCAGTTATTGCTACTAAATTCACCCGCAATACCGGCAGTACCCAATTGCGAAACGGAGTCGCTTAGAAATTCGACCGTCTGCTCCGGTGCACGGTTGTAAAGAATATATGGCTCAATTTGGAGGCTGCGGCCAGGGCAGGTAATTGGATACCAGCGCAATCTACCGGCTACCAAAAAGTTAATTTTACCCGGTCCGCGCTCTTGATTTAAGCGATGGCCATACTCTTGTCCACGCGTTTTGAGCGTGGTGTTGGTAAAGTTGTCACTTTTATTTTCCAAAATGGCGCCATACAGATCATAGGTCAAT
Source organism: Candidatus Babeliales bacterium (assembly GCA_020050475.1). GTDB lineage: Bacteria > Babelota > Babeliae > Babelales > JACPOV01 > JACPOV01. The sequence continues at coordinate 447 of JAGVKP010000063.1, read as the reverse complement.
TTGCTCGGGAAAAAATCGCCGGATAATTTAAATCCGTACGCATACTGATCAATCGTGGTATCTGAATAGAAACCAAGGAATCGCTGGCTCACTGCATAGGCAGAACCTAAGGCAATACCGCGCCCGAGTTCAAATGGAAATGAACCGAGCGTGAAATAATGATTATTATTAAATCCAAGTGCGAGCGCATCATTGACGCAGAATTTGAGCCAGATTTCACGAATCCAGACCATGTTGCGCGTAATAAAATGCTTATGCCCGCCAAAGACTACTTCTAAAAGTTTGAGTTCAGATTCGGTTGTCTGCGCGATACTTTCAGGATTTCCCCAGGTATTTTTGTTTCGCAGGGTCATGAAAAACTCGGAAGCATCGTGCCCGAGCTCTTTACGCCCGTAGAAAATATTCAGACTAAAATCAAGCGTCGATCTATTTAAAAAAAGCCAGTCG
>JAGVKP010000039.1 GCA_020050475.1 Candidatus Babeliales bacterium | reverse complement strand
TTGTCTCCTTGGAGACGCTGGGACAGGTTGCGCAAAAGGCGTTTCCTGTCTAAGCTAGTTAAGTTAATTAAACGCTTCCAGGTGGAATATTCGATAGAATAATTACGACACTCAAAATGACGCCTGAAAGTTTACAAATTGCATATAACATATGAACTCCCTAATAAAGAATTAGCGCGAGGCAAATACGAGAGTAATTATAATAACTGGGCCCTCTAATAGCAAGAAACATGGTTAATATTCTTTTTGTTGTTTACCAAGTAATCAACTCTTATCCGTTTTTATTAGCGGTTGCTTGCTTATCGCTAACTTTTAAATCTTTTTTATTTATCATGGCCGTTATTCACGGTTTTCGAGCAGAAAAAATACAACGGCCATGGTTTTTCCTGATACCAGTGCTAGTTGGTGCTATGTTTTCAGATATTGCGTGGGTAACATCAACTTCTTACAGATTGTTTTTTTCTGATCTGGATTACCGGCCATTTATGTTTATTGTGAGAATGGCTTGGGGTCTAACAATGATTCAATATCAATCCCTCGGCCTATTCATCGACAGTCTCACTCAGAAATATTATCAACTTCGCACATACCAACGCTTTTCCATGTTTGTCAGCTTTGCATTTGCGTTAGCCTTCATTTATTTTGCATTTTTCGAATTTAACAATCCCGCAAATCGCCCGCCTATAGAGTTCCTGATATTAAGTTGGAGCTCTGTTTACATTTTTTTTGTCATTATCCCTAGTATCTTTTTCTCACTTAAAAGAATCAGAGAAATTTACGTCCCTAAAATTCTAAAAAAACAGTTTAAAATATTGATAAAAGCGATTATCGCCCCGCAGCTTTTTTTCGATCTTATACAAATTTTTCCATTTTCTTTCTCTCAGACATATATCGCAAGTAATCTTGCGGTGGTAAGTGTCTCGACCATTTTGCTGACACTGGCATTCTATTTTGCTGCAAAAAAAGTTATGGGATTGCGATTTTTGAATTTTCAGGGGCACGTACAGACCGCGCCGCATTTTAATTTCATCGACGATTTTAAGAATGTACTTGAACAGCTCAGCTATGCCACTACAAAGCATGAGCTTGCCCATATTACGCTCACCTTTTTTAAAGGCGCTTTCAATCTTCCTGCTAACCGTATCTCACTTCACGTGCGCAAACCGGGCGAGCAGCAATCGTACGCTGATGAATTCAATACGGTCAAAACGCGCGAAATGATTATAGAGCAGTTCATAACCAATCACGAACAAAATGAAAGCGAACTGTATAAAGCACTTCGCCATGCCAAAATTTTAATCGCCGATGAAATTGCCTTCAGTAATTTTTATGACGATTCATCAGCTGGCGTCCTTCTTGCGCAATTTATGGACACGATCGATGCAGATATATTTCTGCCGATTTTTCAAAAAGATGCAATTATCGCGTACATTATCGTTGAACGTGACGCACGAGCAGATGAATTTTATAACCGCATCGAACGAGACGAGATGGTGGTCTTTGCGCGCTACTTGAGTAACGTTATCTATCTGTTGCAAAATCGTAACCTTGATGCGCTCATTGAACGAGAAAAAGAGATCCAAGAGGAACTGTACCGCAAACACCAAGAGATAAACCAATACAAAGAAAGTATTCAGTCATTTGTACGCTCGGCTCAGCAACGCAAAATCGGTATTATTTTTTATAAGGCTCGTCGCTTCATTTTTGGCAATCAAGCAGGCAAAGAGCTTGTCGGGGTAAATCCTAATACGCATGAAGGTCACCCGATCAGCAAAGCGCTCAAAAATATTGCTCATCAAGTGCAAGAATATCGCACCGGGCAAACAGCAATGACAATCGATACCCAGGGCAACAAACTCGTACTGTCGGCGATTCCTCATCTTGAGGAAAATGCCGTGATCATTACCGCGTATTACCCGGAAATAGGCGATCTTTTAAAAAACCAACTCGAGCAGATCAAAGATCCAAGCGAGTGGGATTATCTTCTTTATCTGGAGACAACGCAATCGGGCAAACTGATTAACGAATTAATCCCAACCAATTCGCCACAGTTTTTACAGTTTAAAATAGAGCTTTTAAAACTTTCGTTGAGTAAAAAAGCACTGCTTTTGGATATGCCAGAAGTTGATGCACTGGCGACAGCAGAAATCATTCATCATATTAGCCTGCGTGAAAAACTGCACATCCTTAAGCTTCATGCACCTGAAAAAAATGCTGAAACGGCACAGAAAATATTTGGACTCAATCAACTTTTTGGCGGCAGTACTGATCAGACTCTTTTAGAAAAGTTGTCGGCAAACGGTACCCTTTTAATTCAAAATGTTCACTTTTTAGAGCTTGAAACGCAAAATTACTTGGCTGAACTTATTAAGTACGGTTTTTATCGCCGCATTAAAAGTGAGCAGAAATATGCCTGTTCGGTACGTATTATCTGCACAAGTCATTTTGATTTGATGCCACTGGTACAAAGTGGCAAATTTTCAGCTGAGCTATTTGCTGAACTTAAAAAGACCACCCTCGCCCTTCCTTCTTTGGTGAGCCTGCCAGAACATGAACTTGCCGACCTTGCCCATGGTTTTTCAGAGCAGGCAATAAAAGCAGAGCCGCTCAAAAATCTTCTTGAACTGACTGACCAAGAGACGCATAAAATAATTCACAACCGCCCAGTAAGCCTTTCAGAGTTCAAGCACAAAATTGAACAGTTTTTGGTAAACAAATCGAAAAAATCGCAGATTTATCACGAAGCACAGTTTGACCCGGCATATAATGTCACGGACCCTGATCTGGTGCAAGCAGCTCGCTTGGGTCGTAAAGCGCTCAAAGATCCGAAAATCATGAGTCTTTTATGGCAAAAATTCGGCAATCAAAATCAGATCGCTACCTTTTTAGGCGTCAACCGCTCATCGGTCAATCGCCGCTGCAAAGAGTACAATTTCATCTAATAAACGCGATAGCGCTTATCTACGATATTTCCAAAAAAGAAAACAAAAAATCAGATAAAAAATGAGGCCACGAATATCGTTGACCTTAATGCTCAACGGGAGATCCAAAATAACAGCACCGATAAACTCAAATACAAATGCCCCGGCTAGCAAGGTCAAAAAAATGAAGCTGAATCCTTCAACGGACTGCGTGCGGACTATTTTAAGCAGCTGAGGAACCATATAGACAAACTGTAATCCAACGCCAATCCATCCATACAGATTGCCATAGTACGCAGGATCACTTACCAATAGCAGCAGACAGCAGGTAAAAAAAAGGATATTGAGAAGAAAAAAAGCGAGAATTTTTTTTGATTCTGGCCAATGATAGCCGATTCGCTGCGCAATTAATATCAGAAAAAGTACGCAGCCCAAGCTTCCCATAACACGGTACAACCAAATAAGATTGCACCCAAAAATAAACATGATGCCCATCAAGTTCATATTGAGGTTACCGAAAATCGTAAAATCGCTAATTCCTTTGGCATACTGGAGCCGGTAATTCAGTACCAACTGCGGCACGATTGAGTAGAGCATACAGATCCAGGAAAGCGTCACAAAGATAAGTGCAAAGGAGCAGTACATAAAAAACCTTCAAATCTGTTATCGCACGAAGCTTCGTGCTACACTGGCACTACAAAAAAACAGTAAAAAAATAATTACTCAAAAAAAGAGATCGTTTCTAAAAAAAAGTATACCAATGAAGTTAATTGAATTTGAACCGTACATCAAGCCGTTTCTCACCCATCTAGAAGTCGAACGTAATCTTTCTGCGCATACCATACGCGCCTATCATAACGACCTTTCTAAGTTCGTCGATTTTTGGAAAATAGCCGAAAAAACTGAAGATCTACCGCTCTCGCGTGCTTTCGAACGCTATTGCGTCACTCTTTATCATCAACAGATTGAAAAAAGCTCCATTGCGCGAAAAATGTCGTGCCTGCAATCGCTCATCGAATTTATGAAGACACAAGGGACCAATCCTGAATTGCACATGACACGTCCTCGCCTGGATAAAAAATTGCCGGTCTATCTGAGTGTCGACGAAATCTTTTATCTCCTTGATAAAATAAAACCGGAAGAGCTCCCGACCCGAAAACCGTATCGCGATAAGGCAATTTTTGAGCTTTTATATGCAACCGGCGTTCGCTGCTCTGAGCTTATCAGTATCAGCATGAAAGATATTGATCTCGATGAAAAGGTAATTCGTATATACGGCAAGGGACGCAAAGAACGCATGGCACTTTTTGGTCAAAAGGCAAAGGAGATGCTACTCGCCTATCTTACTCATGAACGCACCGCGCCTATCAAACCTGACGAGCGCATTTTTGTCAATAATCGTAATGAGCCGCTCACCCCACGATCGGTACAGCGTATCATTGAAATGTTTCGCCTTTTTTTAAAGATCAAAAAACCGATCAGTCCGCACAAGCTTCGTCATTCCTTTGCCACGCACCTTTTAAATCAGGGAGCAGACTTGCGAACGGTGCAGGAGCTTTTAGGGCATAAAACGTTAGCAAGCACTGAAAAATACACGCATGTAACCGTTCAAGAACTCAGCGAAATGTGCGATGCTCTTCATCCGCTTAATAAGTTTATCAAATCTTCTGAGTAGCTATGGAATCGATTGCGCGAAAAACGATTAAAAAAATAAAAATTATCGGAGCTGCATATGGGCTCCTATGCCTGGCAATCGTAGGCCGATTGATATATTTGCAAATATATCTCAATAAAGATTTTTTTGATCGCTCTCAACACAATTTTTTACGTACTGAAAAGGTATCATCTCGCCGCGGAAATATTCTTGATTGTAACGGTAACTTACTGGCAACCAATAGGCCAATCACTAACATTTACTGGCAGGGAACTGGCAACCGCTATTTGACCAAAGACCAGCAGGAAGCACTTACGACTGCTACCATGCTTTTGGCACGTGAAATTGATCCCCAGCTGCTGAATGCGGTCAAATATGCCGAACGCACGGCAAAAGAAACGCTCCTTGCATCCGATGTCTCTTTTGAACAGCTCAGCCAGATTACCGAAACGTTTGCCGGTAATGAAAATATTAATATACAGACGCAGCTGAAGCGCTGCTATCCCTACGGTCAACTGGCAAGCCATATTATCGGCTACATAAGCACGATGAATACCGATTTTGCTGGCAAGATGGGCATTGAGAAAATGTTTGAACCGGATCTGCGCGGCCAACAAGGATCATTACTCAAAATGATCAATTCCGTCGGCACTCATCTGTATTCGCAAGAGGTCTGCAAGGCGCTGGCCGGCCAAGATATTGCCACTACCTTAGATTTATCATTGCAACAGATAGCCGAACAAGCAATTCCGGATGAGTACGCCGGTACGCTAATTATTATGGATCCGCATGATGGTGCATTACGAGCCATCGTTTCGCGTCCTTCTTTTGATCCGTCAATTTTTTTGGATCCTATCCCGCTTGATAAGTGGCAGTTGCTCCAGCAGCGCCAACCATTTTTAAACCGCGCACTCTGCTGCTATCCCCCCGCATCACCATTTAAACTGGTTACGCTCAGCGCAGCCCTTGAGCATAATATCATCACACCGGATAGCGTTACCTACTGCCGCGGATTTACGCGCTTTCGCGGCAGAAAATATCATTGCGCACAACGATTGGGCCATGGTGCACTTGGTATTCAAGAAGCGGTCGCTCAATCGTGCAATATTCTTTTTTTCGAGATTGCCAAGCGCTTATCAATAGACATTTTAGCTGATTATGCTCATCGATTCGGACTTGGCGAAAAAACTAATATTATTTTTCCGGAACCTGCCGGCCTGATTCCGACCACTGAGTGGAAAAAGCGGACAAAGGGAGAACGGTGGTGGCCAGGTGAAAATCTTTCGGCCGTAATTGGGCAAAGCTATCTTTTAGTAACCCCTTTGCAGACAGCCCGCATGATAGGGAGTATTTTTACCGGCTACTTAGTAACACCCCGCATTATTCAAGCAGAAGCGGTCGTGTATCAACCGCTCGCTATAAAAGCAGAAACACGTCGGTTTTTAAAAAAGACGATGAAAGCAGTTGTTACTCAAGGTACCGCGCAGCGATTAAATAAACTTACCGATCTTAAAATTTACGCCAAGACCGGAACAGCGCAGACAAGCTCTCTTGAAAAGCAAGAGTCAGGGGATCCTCAATTTTTAGAGCATGCATGGCTTGCGTGTTGCTTCAAGCATAAAAATGAAAAACCACTCATCATGGTACTTTTAGTTGAAAATGTCGGTTCTTCAAAAGAGGCAACCAAAATTGCTAAGAAATTTTTAATTGCGTATCGTACTCACGTACGCCAACAAGAATCGATCATTCAAAAGTAAAAGAGCGACAGTTTTTTTCTGTCGCTCTTTTTAGATCAATACCAAAAATTGATACTATTTTTTCTTGGTGCGTTTTGCCGCTGCTACACGCTTTGCAAGTCTACCAATTTTACGCGCGGCAGCTTTTGGATGAAGCGTACCTTTGCTTTTTGCACGAGCAAGTTTTGATTCAACATCGCGCATAAGATCAACGGTGAACTCAACATCTTGGCCACTTTCAAGCGCAAGTACCACTTTTTTAGCTGCCGTCTTGTAGGCAGTCTTGCGTGTCAAATTGACATCGCGACGCTTGAGATTTTGACGTGCCTGTTTTTTTGCAGATTTCGTATTTGCCATAACTAACCTTGGATATATTTAGACAACTTTTTCAACTTTGCCAGCTTTGACACATATGGTGCATACGGCGCCACGCATTACTTTTTTAGGGGCTTGACCAACAATCGTAAAACGCATCTTGTGGACGTTTGGATAGACCCAACGTTTTGTACGATTATTCGCATGGCTCACTAAGTTTGCAATCTGAGGACGTTTATCACACAGGCAACATATTCTCGACATAATACCAAACATCCTTTCTAAGGACTTTTATTCTATTTTCCTATAACTGTACTATAAAATGGATTTTTTTCAATCTCTTGTTCCACGATGAGCAATCAGGAGCAGCCTTGCGGCTCCTGGCCCCAGCATGGCACGAGCAGCCCTTTTTTATTATGATTGACCAGTCAACTTGAAGTCAGCGCGCGGCTCAATCCCCAGAAGCTCGTATACCTCTTGGGCATAGAGTACCTCTTTTTCCAACAAAGCAATCGCTAACTTATGCAGTTTATCTTGATTACTGGTTAAAAGGTCCTTTACCCGGTGCATCGAGTCAACGAGTATTTTTTCAACCAGTTCATCGATACGCTGTGCCGTCTTTTCAGAGTATTTATAAGCGCGCCCACCCTGTTCATAAATCACGGGGCCCATCTCATCTGACATACCACCGCATACCATATAGCGCGCGATCTCCGTTGCCTTTTTAAAATCGCTTCCGGCGCCCGGTGTCATGACATTGCATACTAATTGCTCGGCAGCACGGCCACCAAGAGCGACAAAAATCTGGTTCATAAAGCGATCTTTGGTCTCTAAAAGGACATCGCGCTCCGGAAGAAAGTGCGTAACTCCCAGCGCACCGCCGCGGGGAACAATCGTCACTTTATCCAACGGATCACCATGAGCGGGGAGCAGGATGCGCACGAGCGCATGCCCAGCTTCATGAAATGCCGTAATGCGCTTTTCCTCATCAGACATAGCTTTTGATTCCATCTTTTGACCAAGCGTTACGCGGTCGCGAGCAGCTTCAAAATCATGCATATTCACCACACTTTCATCGGCACGTTTTGCTGCAATTAATGCAGCTTCATTTACCAAATGAGCAAGGTCGGCTCCTGAAAAACCGGTGGTACTACGCGCAATGCGGGCAGCATCTACCGATTCATCCATTTTGATTTTGGCCATATGGACCTTTAATATCGCCTCGCGACTTGCAAGCGTCGGGTACGGTACATGAATCTGCTTGTCAAAACGACCTGG
>JAGVKP010000012.1 GCA_020050475.1 Candidatus Babeliales bacterium | reverse complement strand
GCAAGAGCAGGAAAAGAGCCATTTTTAAAGATTACCAATACCTGCCCAAATGGACCTGAAATGCTAAGTGGATTAGTAGATCAGTATGAAAAAAAACATGCAGAACGCGTGGTATTTGAAGTAACGCAAAACCGTGCTCGTGCGGATATTATCGAAGTTGAATGCTTTAATTTTAATGACCTTATGATGACGCATTCTATGACGACTATCGATTTTTTAAGTATTGATACTGAAGGTGGCGAACGCCGCATTTTGGAAAGCATCGACTATGACCGTATTGATATCAATGTCATTACGGTTGAAAATCCGTATGACGACAAGGGGATCGAGCTTTTGCTGGCTTCAAAAGGTTTTATACATGTAAAAAAAGTCGAATGGGATGATATCTATCAGCATCAAAAATATTACCGAACGATTAATCAGCCCAATTCAGCCAAATAAAAGGTTGAAAAGAGGCAAAAAAACCTTTACTCTTGTGACATTCATAAGCGTTAATCATCTGTGACATACTTTGCGGCGAGATTCCCGAGCGGTCAAAGGGGACGGACTGTAAATCCGTTGGCTTATGCCTTCGCAGGTTCGAATCCTGCTCTCGCCACCAGTTTTTGAAATGTTTGTACGTGCGGGAATAGCTCAATTGGTAGAGCGACAGCCTTCCAAGCTGTAGGTTGCGGGTTCGAGCCCCGTTTCCCGCTCCATGTATGCTGGCGTAGCTCAGCTGGTAGAGCAACTGATTTGTAATCAGTAGGTCGCTGGTTCGAATCCAGTCGCCAGCTCCACTGTTTTGGTTGCCTCAAAAACTAACCAAAAAAGCTGTTTTTTGATAAAGCCCAAAAAGTCGCTTCATAGATTCTCAACAAGCAAAAACAGTAAAAAATGGCGAAATAGATAAAGCTTTTGAAAAAAGCTCCTGCCACAGAGAAAAATGAGCCAAAAAAGCGAAAAAACGAGTTGTTTTTTTCCTTTTTTTACATTAACCTGGTACGTAGGTTTGTGAAATGTATGCCCACGTAGCTCAGTGGCAGAGCACTTCCTTGGTAAGGAAGAGGTCACCGGTTCAATCCCGGTCGCGGGCTCCATAAAGATCGCGGTTGTATCTACATAGCGCAAGAGAACAAGATGGCAAAGAAAAAAAGAGTAATTACGGCATTGGCATGCCAAGAGTGTCGTGAGCGTAATTATTCGCAAGTGGTTTCCGGTAAAAGATCAATAGGTTCATTGCAATTAAGCAAATATTGTTCTCATTGTCGTATCCATACGATGCACAAAGAAACGAAATAGATTTTTTGGAGGCCAGTAGCTCGAATTGGTAGAGCGGCAGACTCCAAATCTGCGGGTTGGGGGTTCGAATCCCTCCTGGCCTGCCAGAGCAATCTGGAAAGTAGACTGACTATGAAAAAATCTTTGTTTGCATCTTTCAACATTGAAAGAGGTGTGTTGTGATGAAGGATGTAGTTCGTTTCTTACAAGAGGTGCAGTTTGAGTTAGGCAAAATTGCTTGGCCGAGCTTTAATGAGCTGGTTGGTTCAGTAATTGTTGTGCTTATTCTCGTCTTCATTTTCTCGATCTACATTGGCGGGATTGATGTTATATTCTACACGCTTGCTGGGCGAATTTTTTAGTACATCGGAAGCTTCATGAAACGTTGGTACGTTGTTCAAATTTATGCTGGCTATGAAGAGGCGATTAAGACGGATCTTTCTCGTCGCATAAGTGATTTAGGGATGCAAGATTTGTTTGGGCAGGTCTTAATTCCTTCTGCCAAAGTAAAAAATATGTTTTCCGTTGATGCTCAAGATGAGCAACAGCTCTTTCCTGGCTATCTTCTGATTGAAATGGAGATGGTGCAGGAAGCAATGCGCTTGGTGCAAACGACGCCGCGCGTTATTCGTTTCTTAGGTGGCAAGGATCCGATGCCTCTTTCTCAAAAGGAGATAGATCGCATTGTTTCTCAGATGAAGGGCGAGGTAGCGCTTGTTGCTAAAAAGAGTGACTTTGTTGTGGGCAGTGAAGTTGATATCTCTGAAGGCCCGTTTGCTGGATTTGTCGGTGTTATTGAACGCATCGATGAATCTAATGAGCGCCTCACGTTGATGGTAAGTATTTTTGGTAGAATGACGCCTATTGAGTTGGGCTTTGAACAGATAAAACGTTGATTACGGTAGGTTGATACAATGTCAAAAGAAATTAAAGCAAAAGTTAAACTTAAAGTTTCCGCAGCAGCAGCTACACCTGCGCCACCGGTTGGTTCAGCTTTGGGGCAGCAGGGTGTGAATATCATGGATTTTTGTAAGCAGTTTAACGCCAAGACGCAGCACCTAAAGGGTGAAGTGTTGCCGGTAATTGTTACGGTCTACAAAGATAAATCGTTTGACTTTATTGTTAAAACGCCTGAAACTTCTGCGCTTATTCGCAAGAAAGCTAAAGTTGAAAAAGGTTCGTCAAAGCCCAACACGGATAAAGTTGGTAAATTGACGTGGAAAGATGTTGAAGATATTGCAGCGGTGAAGATGCCGGATCTCAATGCTCTTGATATTGATCAAGCAAAAAAGATTATTGCTGGTACGGCGCGCAGTATGGGAATAGATGTCGTTTGATCTTATTGGGGTTTTGTTATGGCAACTCATGGTAAAAAATATAGAGCCGCGAGCGAAAAATTGAACAAAGATGTCGTCTATTCGTTTAAAGACGGCCTTGCGCAAGTGAAAAGCTTGGCCTTTGCGAAATTTGACGAATCGGTCGATGTGCATGTCAATCTTGGTATTGATCCTGAAAAGGGTGAGCATGCGGTACGCGGATCCGTTGTTTTGCCACATTCGATTGGCAAAAAGGTTCGCGTTATTGTTTTTGCAAAAGGTGATCATGCGGAAGATGCGCGTGCAGCCGGAGCAGATTTTATAGGGACCGAAGATCTCATTGAAAAGATTGAGGGTGGATGGCTTGATTTTGAATACGCGGTTGCGACACCAGACCTTATGGGAATGGTAGGTAAACTCGCTAAGCTTCTTGGGCCACGCGGGCTTTTGCCAAACAAAAAGGTTGGCACCGTTACCTTTGAGGTAGGGCCAGTGGTAGAGGACCTGAAAAAAGGGCGTATTTTCTTCAAAAACGACAAAAGTGGGCTTGTGCATTTCTCGATTGGTCGCGTTTCGTATGATGTCGCTAAATTACACCAAAATTTGGCTACGTTTATTAAAGCACTTTCGCAAGTAAAGCCAGCTTCGTCTAAGGGAAAATTCATTCAAAAACTAACTGTCGCATCTACGATGGGTGTTGGTATTCACCTGAATCCGGATGATAGCGTAAGCCAAGACTAACCGTGGGATAAGGGTATAAACGATGAATCGTCAAGAAAAAGAACACGCTGTTCAGGCGCTTAAAAATGAGCTTGCGGCAAATCAAGCAGCATTTGTAGTCGGATACAAGGGACTTACGGTAGCTCAGCTAACGAAGTTGCGTCGTGAATTGCATAAAGGGGGCGGTTCTTTCCAGGTCTCAAAAGTGAGTTTGATGGAGCGAGCTTTAAGTGAAATGCCGGCATTAGATGGTTTAAGGTCGTATCTGGGTGATCAGATTGCCTTTGTTTTTGCTGAGAAAAATGCACCTGCGGTCGCTAAAGTCCTTTTTGGCTTTGCAAAAGAAAATGAAAAATTAAAACTTGTTGCCGGTTGTTTGGAACAACAGGTAATTGGTTCGGATAAGATTAAGGCAGTTGCTTCATTGCCGTCGCGAGAAGTATTGCTTGCTCAGCTTTGTGGTACACTCCAAGCGCCAAGCCAGAAATTGGTAATGATGCTCAACCTTATGGTGGTGCGTTTGTGCGTTGTATTGCAGCAAGCTGCTGAGAAAAAACAAGCAGAAGCCGCTTCGTGATATGGCACGTGAAGTAAAGACACTTAATGTATGTTGTGTAACCTATTGTTAATCGTAAGTGGGGAATGCTATGGCATCTAAATCGTACGAAAAATTGGTGGAAGATATCAGCAAACTATCGGTTCTTGAGTTGAGCGAATTGGTAAAAGCGCTTGAAACAACTTTTGGTGTTTCGGCAGCAATGCCAGTTGCGGCAGCCCCTTCAGCGGCAGCTTCTGCTGATGCTGGAGCAGGAAAGCAAGAAGAGAAAGCTAACTTCAAAGTTAAACTTGTTGAAGCAGCTGATAAAATCAAGGCGATTAAGGCATTGCGTCAAGTATTGCCAAATCTTGGATTGGGTGATGCAAAAGCAGCTGTTGAAGGATTGCCATACGTTGTTGGCGAGTCTGTAGCTAAAGCCGATGCTGAAAAAATGAAAAAGACATTAGAAGAAGCTGGCGCTAAGGTAGAGTTGTCATAAAAGCGCCTCTTTTTTTGGTGTAGTACGGTGAAATTACATCATGATAATTCTTAGGTAGCGTGTCGTCATAAGAAGGTTCATGGTTTTGTATAGGGAGGAACAGCTGCATGTCTAACATGCGCGTGGATAACGGTATTGTTCGAAAATCGTTTGGCAAAATTAAAGATATTGTACCGGTTCCTGATTTAATAGCCATCCAATCGAAGTCATTTAATGATTTTGCGCAGTTAGATTGTCTTCCTGCTGAGAGAAAGTTAATAGGCTTAGAAAAAGTCCTTCGTGATATTTTTCCGATTGATTATGAAGATAAGATGTCGCTTGAATATGTCAGTTACGAGTTAGGTGACTGGTCATGTACCTGTGGCAAGTTAAAAGGTATTGCAAATCGTTATACATGGAGCTGTTCTTCGTGCAAAAAAACTGATTGTTCACGCTTGAACGATCAGCTTGAGTGTACTTCCTGCAAAAAAAAGACGGCACGTTACAAAACCTGCTCAAACTGTTTGGCTCGCGTTACGGTACAGATGGCGATGGGGCTTGATGAATGTCGCTCAAGTGGACAGACATTTTCTATGCCTCTCAAAATCAAAGTACAGTTGATTGGGTGGGATGTTGATGCTGCTGGGGTCAAATCCGTTCGCGACATCAAAGAGCAAGATATTTTTTTTGCTGATGTGCCAGTGATGGCAGATCTTTATGAAGAGCGCGGTGTTTTCAAATTGGGAAGCGCCGGCACTTTTCTTATTAATGGCGTAGATCGTGTTGTGGTAAGTCAGCTTCACCGTTCACCGGGTGTCGTATTTACGCAAAGCAAAAAAGTAAAAGATCTTCGCGGTCGTCCTTATTATATCGCGCGTATTATTCCTATGCGCGGTTCATGGCTTGATTTTGAGTTTGATAGTAATGATCATCTTTATGTCCGAATAGACAAGAAAAAAAAGATGCTTGTTACTACCTTCTTACAAGCATTGGGAGTTCCGCGCGAACAGATTATCAAGCTTTTTTATCCGTTCGATCATGTCTATTGCGCAAAAGATGAGTTTTACCGCACAGTTGACATAAATTTAATTGGTCAACGACTTGAAAAAGGGATGCTCCCTGAAAAGTTGGCACAAGAGTTTCTCGGCTCGCGTGTGACTGAAGCTCTTGTTACGCGACTCAAAAAAGCGGGCGTCGATAAGATTGACCTTAAAAAGTCAAGTCTTATTAACCGTATTTTTGGTACCGATGTCATTGATCCAGAGACGGGTGAGATTCTTGCTGAGCAAGGGCATCCGTTTACTGAAGACCATTATGAGCAGTTTAAAAAATTTAAAAAAATAGAATTCGATCTCATTAGTGCTTCTGGATATGTTCTGCAACCGACCGTCGCTATGACGTTGATGCAGGATCGCTCATATACTAAAGAGGATGCGCTCAAGGATCTTCATGCCAAGGTATGGCCTGGGGATAGCTCATCGCTTAAAGAAATAGAAGAGCGCTTAGAAGGGATGCTCTTTAGCAGCAGATTGTATGATCTGACTCGTGTCGGCAGAATCAGAATGAACCGTAAGCTTGGCACGCAGGTAGCTGAAGATACGCATGTACTGACGCGCGAAGATATTTACGCAACGGTACGCTATCTTATCAATCTACGCGAACTTGGCGAAGGCGAGCTTGACGATATCGATCACTTGGGTAATCGCCGTGTTCGTTTGGTTGGTGAACTTTTGACTAACCAGATTTATATCGGATTCTTGCGCATTGAACGAATCATACGTGAGCGTTTCAGAACACAAGACACGCATACGGGATTGATGCCCCAAGATCTTTTGAATATTAAGCCACTTGGTGCGGTTTTGCGTGAATTTTTCGGAACGGGTCAACTATCCCAATTTATGGATCAGACAAACCCGCTTTCTGAAATTGCGCACAAACGTCGCCTTTCTGCTCTCGGGCCCGGTGGTGTCATGAAAGATCGTGCAACCTATGAGGTGCGCGATGTTCACATTTCTCACTATGGCCGCATTTGCCCTATCGAGACGCCTGAAGGTCAAACAATTGGTCTTATTTCATCATTAGCAACGTATGCATTGGTGAACGATCTTGGTTTTATCGAGACTGGCTATAGATCAGTTGCAGATGGGGCCGTTAAGGACAATGTTGTCTTTCTTGATGCATTTCAAGAGCAAAATAAATTTATTGCACAGGCTGATTTTGCGCTTCGAAGCAAAAAAAGAGAAGACGATAAAGTAGTCGCTCGTTATGAAGGAAACTTCCTTTATGAAGAGGCGCAAAAGATCGATTACGCAGATCTTTCGCCAAAGCAATTGGTGTCTGTCTCGACAGCATTAATTCCATTCTTGGAGCATGATGACGCGACACGTGCACTTATGGGTTCAAACATGCAACGTCAGGCAGTACCGATTATTCGCTGTCAAGCACCGCTTGTCGGAACCGGTATGGAAAAAGAGATTTGCAAATCATCTGGCGCGGCACTGACGGCTAAACGTTCAGGTTTGGTTGAATTTGTTTCTTCTGAAAAAATCGTTGTCAGAGCAGATGAAACCAATTTCGGTAATATGGAAGACTGGATAGCAAATGGCGTTGATGTATATCATCTTAAAAAATATCAGCGGTCAAGCTACAGTACGTGGATTCATCACACTCCGCTCGTCAAGCAGGGTGAGCGTGTCCAAATTGGTGATATTTTAACCAACGCGCAAGCTATTCGCGAGGGCGAATTAGCGCTTGGTACCAATCTTCTTGTAGCATTTATGCCATGGCATGGCTACAACTTTGAGGACGCAATCGTCGTCAGCAAAAAACTGGTGGCTGATGAGCGTCTTTCTTCGGTTCATATAGATGAATATATCGTCGATGCGCGAGATACAAAGCTCGGGCCTGAAGAGATTACTAAAGATATTCCAAACGTGAGTGAATCAGCATTAGCCTCATTAGATGAAGATGGGATTGTTCGCGTTGGCACTCGTGTTAAAGCTGGCGATATTTTAGTCGGTAAAGTAACACTTAAGGGTGATATCCAATACTCTCCAGAAGAAAAACTGCTCCGTGCTATCTTCGGCGAAAAATCGCGCGAAGTACGCGATACGTCGTTGCGCGTACCGCCTGGTGTCGAAGGTACGGTTATCGATGTAAAAGTGTTTTCACGAAGCGGTATTCGCAAAGATAAGCGTTATAAAGAAATGGTAGTTCAGCTGACGCAAAAGCTTGAAGATGAATATCGCGAGCATAATGAGTATTTGTCTGAGATGCTCAGCGGTAAAATTATCAGCTTGCTTGATGGGCAGATGGCTGGCGCTAAAGCGTCGCCAAAAGTTGTCAAAAATAAAAAATTTGACGCAGCGCTGCTTGAAGCAGTTTCTTTTGATGATTTAGTAACGCTCAAAGCCGAAGACAAAAAAATCAACGAGCAGATTGAACATATTCAGCATTCTTTTGAAAACCAAAAGCGCATTTTAATTGGCTTGAAAGAAGAGCGTATCAATAAGCTCAAGCGCGGTGATCCGTTGCCTTCTGGTGTCATTAAGATGGTCAAAGTGTATATTGCAAGCAAGCGACATATTGCCGTTGGTGATAAAATTGCTGGACGTCATGGTAACAAGGGTGTCGTTTCGATTATTGTTCCGCGTGAAGATATGCCGTTTATGGAAGATGGTACACCAGTTGATATCGTCCTAAACCCACTAGGTGTTCCTTCGCGTATGAACGTTGGACAAATTCTTGAGACAGCTTTAGGGCTTGTTGGTCGCGAAATCGGTCGCAAATTACGCGTCATGATTGATGATCAGCAGGATGAGGCCGTCAAAAAAGAGCTTATCGAATGTTATGGTTCTGAACTGATTTCGTCATACGAAAAACTGTACGGTAAAGAAGGTGTGAGCCGTCTTGCGGAAAAAACTGCGCAAGAGGGAATGCACTATCAGACGCCAGTATTTGACGGAGCTTCATTGGATGGAGATATTCGTCCAATGCTTCAAGAGTTTAATTTGCCAGTAAGCGGTTCATTTAGATTGCTTGATGGTAGATCAGGCGACTACTTTGATCAGCCGGTAACCGTCGGTTCTATTTATATGATGAAACTGAACCACATGGTTGAAGATAAATTGCATGCTCGATCTGTTGGGCCATACTCGCTTGTTACGCAGCAGCCGCTGGGTGGTAAAGCGCAGATGGGTGGCCAGCGTCTTGGGGAAATGGAAGTATGGGCACTCGAAGCATACGGTGCGGCATATACCCTTCAAGAGCTTCTGACCTATAAGTCAGACGATGTTAATGGTCGACCAAAAGTATACGATGCTATTGTTCGTGGTGAGAGAATACCTGAGCCAGGATTACCTGAAGCATTTAACGTCTTAATCAAAGAGCTTCAAAGTGTAGGATTGCGGGTAGACTTGTTCAAAACTGGTAAGGAGGAAATCAGTGAGTAATCAGGTATTAGAGCGTTTCCGCGAGTATATTAGCGGAACTCATTTCAATGCGATGAAGCTTGGTCTTGCATCGCCTGAAAAAATTCGCTCGCTTTCATACGGCGAAGTTAAAAAAATAGAAACGATCAACTATCGTACCCTTAAGCCTGAGCGCGATGGGCTCTTTTGTGCCCGTATTTTCGGTCCGGTCAAAGACTGGGAATGTAACTGCGGTAAATACAAACGAATGAAACACCGTGGGGTTACGTGCGAAAAATGTGGTGTTGAAGTTATTCAATCACGCGTTCGCCGTGAGCGTATGGGGCATATTGAGCTTGTAGCGCCGGTAGGGCATATCTGGTTTTTAAAAGGGTTACCAAGCTATTTAAGCCTGGTCATTGATATGGCAGTCAAAGATCTGGAGCGGGTGATTTACTTTGACGCGTATGTGGTCACCAAGCAGGGTAGATCACCGTATCCGATTAAAACATTATTAGCCAGCAGTGATTATGAGCGCTATGTGGATGCCAATCCGCATGACAGTGAATTTAAAGCTGACATGGGAGCAGAAGCGATTAAAGATATTCTTTCTGGTATGGATCTTCATATCGAGATGGGTCGCTTAAAACAGGATTATGCAAAAGCAACTTCTGTAGCTGTTCGTCATAAGATTATGCGTCGCATCAAGGTTCTTACTGGTCTTGTGCAAGCAGATATTCGTCCCGAGTGGATGGTATTTACCGTGCTTCCAGTCCTACCACCTGACTTGCGCCCCTTGGTACCTCTTGAGGGTGGTCGCTTTGCAAGCTCAGATCTCAATGAACTGTATCGACGCGTTCTTAATCGTAATATACGTTTACAGCGCTTGATGGAGATCGAAGCGCCTTCAGTAATTATCAAGAATGAAAAACGCATGCTCCAAGAGTCGGTTGATGCGCTGATTGATAATGGTCGTCGCGGCCAACCGGTACGAGGCACCAATCGTCGTCCACTCAAATCGCTCAGCGAAATGCTGCGTGGTAAACAGGGACGCTTCCGTCAAAACCTTCTTGGTAAACGTGTCGATTACTCTGGACGTTCGGTGATTGTGGTTGATCCGGAACTTAAAATGGATCGCTGTGGGCTCCCAAAAATTATGGCGCTCGAGCTTTTCAAGCCGTATATTTATGCTGGTTTGATGGAGCGTGAGCTAGCACCTAACCTTCGCATTGCTAAGCGCATGGTCGAAGAGAGTGCTCCTGAAATCTGGGATGTTCTTGAAGAGGTAGTAAAAGATCGCCCGGTGCTTTTAAACCGTGCGCCTACCTTGCACCGCCTCGGTATTCAGGCATTTATCCTATTTTGGTCGATGGAAAAGCAATTAAAATTCACCCGCTCGTCTGCTCGGCCTATAACGCTGACTTTGACGGTGACCAGATGGCGGTCCACGTTCCTCTTTCTGACAAAGCGCAAGAAGAATCAAAAACGCTGATGCTTTCGACAAAAAATATTTTGTCGGTGGCGAATGGTAAATCAGTTGCTGTTCCTACGCAAGACATGGTTCTTGGTCTTCACTATATAACCAAAGTGCGTTGTAATGCAAAAGGTGAGGGTGTCATCTTTTCAAGCATTAAGGAAGTTTTGACTGCTTACCAGCATGACCAAAGTGCATTGCATGCAAAAATCAAGGTACGTTTGGCATCTGGCGAAGTTATTGATACGACAACAGGACGTGTTCTTCTTTTTAATGCGCTGCCAGCAGGATCAGAGTTTAATTGGATTAACAAAGTGGTAAAAAGTAGTGATTTGACCAAATTGGTCGAACGTATTTACTATCGCTTTGGTAATCAGGCAACGGTTGAGTGTCTTGATAGAATCAAAAAATTAGGATTTTACTACTCGACGCAGGGCGGTATCTCTTTCTCGCTTACCAATCTTATTATTCCTGATCAAAAGGATGAGATTGTCAAAAAAGCAGAAAAGAATGTCGCGCGCATTGAGAATATGTATATGGACGGGGTCATTACCAACGGCGAGCGCTACAACCAGGTTATCAGTATCTGGGGACATGCGACAGCAGATGTAGCTGCAGCGGTCGGTAAAGAGCTTGAACAGGAAAATGACGCAGCGTTCAAAAATAAAGATAAAGAGTTTAAGCCGTTCAACCCGATCTTTATGATGCTTGATTCTGGTGCGCGTGGTTCGCGTGATCAGATTAAGCAGCTTGTCGGTATGCGTGGATTGATGGTAAAACCGACCGGTGAGATTATGGAAACACCGGTAAAGAGTAACTTTAAACATGGATTAAGCGTCTTTGAGTACTTTATTTCTACTCACGGTGCGCGAAAAGGACAATCTGATACCGCACTTAAAACGGCAAACTCAGGGTACCTGACACGTCGCTTGGTTGACGTTGCGCAAGATGTCGTTATTTCGATGATTGATTGCAAAACGCTTGGATATGGTGAGCTTGATGATCTGAAAGAGGGTGGTGACACACTTCTTTCTCTAGCAAACCGATCGTTTGGTCGCGTCGTAGCTTCGGATATTAAAGATCCGGTCAGTGGAGTGGTTCTTTTCAAACAGGGTGACACTATTCGTCGCGATGATATTGAAAAGCTGGCAAATTCTGCCGTGAGTAAACTGCCGGTTCGTTCAGTACTTACCTGCCAGGCAAAACGCGGTGTGTGTGCCCAATGTTATGGCCTTGACCTTTCAAAGGGTCAAATTGCCGATATTGGTACGACCGTCGGCATTATCGCCGCGCAATCGATTGGTGAACCCGGTACACAGCTTACGATGAGAACTTTCCACGTAGGGGGTACTGCTTCCGGTACTGGCGAGCAATCTTCTTATGCGGTGAAGCATCCTGGTATTGTACAGCTTCGCGGTGTTCGCATCGTAGAAAATCGTGAAGGCAAAATGGTCAACCTTAGCCGTAAATCGCGCTTGGTGATCGTTTCTCCTGATGGTCGCGAGTTGCAACAGCATGAGCTTGAATACGGTTGCGTCTTGCATGTTGAAGATAAGCAAGAGGTAAAAGCTGGGCAGCTGCTTGCAGAGTGGGATGCAACCAACCGCGTCGTGGTAACCGAGCGTGCCGGTACGGTTCAGTTTGTAGATCTTGTTGAAAACGTAACAGTTCAAGATATTTTTGATGAAGCAACCAAAAAATCATCGAAAATGATTCTTGAGCATAAAAATGATAAATATCAGCCGGCAATCAATATTTTGGATAGCAACGGCAATGAAATAGCGCAGTATTATCTTCCACCAGGTTCGTATTTGGTTGTTGAAGATGGGCAGCAGTTAAATGTTGCTGATGTGCTCGTTAAGATGCCGCGTGAGATGTCTAAATCTAAAGATATTGCCAGCGGTTTACCGCGAATTGCTGAGCTTTTTGAAGCACGTGTACCAAAAGATCCCGCAATTATTTCAGATATTGATGGCGAGGTTGTCTTTGGTGGGCTTCATCGTGGGTTACGTAAAATTACGGTAACTAATGGCCATGAGTCATACGATTATTTTGTCCCTCGTGGTAAGCAAATTATGGTGATGAACAGTGATAAGGTAAGCGCGGGTGATCCGCTCACAACCGGTACACCAGTTCTTCATGATATTCTGCGTATTATGGGTCCTGAAGTGCTTCAAAAATATCTGGTCAATGCAATCCAGGAAATTTACCTTCTACAGGGTATTGATATTAACGATCGCCATATTGAGCTGATTGTTCGTCAGATGTTGCGTAAAGTACGTGTTGTCGAAACGGGAGACTCTGATTTCCTTATCGGCGATCGTGTCGACCGTATTCATTTCAAGGCGGTCAATTCACTCCTCAAGGCTGAAGGTAAGAAAGTAGCGAGTGCAAAACCGACCCTTATGGGTATTACCCTTGCCTCGTTGGATACCGAGAGTTTCATTTCGGCAGCATCCTTCCAGGAGACGACCAAGATTTTGGCGGCTGCGGCTGTCGAGGGTCAGGTTGATCACTTGTATGGATTGAAAGAAAACGTTATTATCGGTAAACTCATTCCTGCAGGTACCGGAGTAAAGCTCTTTAAAGAGAAGTATCTCGGTGTCGACGAATCAGATCTTGACCGTCGGGCGCGCATTGAAGAAATGAATGAATTTGAACGTATAAATCAAGCATGAGGATGAAGGCGCGTAGCTCAGCGGCAGAGCACTGCTTTGACGTAGCAGGGGTCAGCGGTTCAAATCCGCTCGCGCCTACCAGTTTGAGAAAATAAGTATAAGGGTTGCCATGGCAAAACAAGTTGAAAAAAGTAAAATAATTGAGTCGTTTCGTATTCACCCAACTGACAGTGGTTCGGTAGAAGTACAGATAGCTCTCCTTACGGATCACATTAACCGATTAGTCAGCCATTTTGAAAAAAATAGCAAAGACTTTTCATCAAAACGCGGATTGCTTAAGATTGTCAATAAGCGTCGCACATTTCTCAAATATTTAGCAAAAAATAACGAAGAACAGTACAAAGCGCTGACGCAACGACTCAATATAAAATAGTCATTTCCGTACTGCTTGCAATAAGGTCTATATCTAATGGTAAAAAAGTTTCGCTTAGAAGAGTTTGGATACGAAGTAACGTTAAATAAGTTTGCTCAACAGGCAGATGGTGCAGTTTGGTTTTCTCATGGCGGTACTGTTGTATTAGCAACAATCGTTTCAGCACCATCACCCGAGTTTCCAGGCTTTTTACCATTAACCGTGGACTATCGTGAGCAATTTGCTGCGGCAGGAAAAATTCCGGGTGGTTATTATAAGCGAGAGGGTCGCTTCACCGACAAAGAAATTTTAACTGGTCGGTTGATAGACCGTACCATTCGGCCATTGTTTCCGGAAAACTATTTTAACCAAATGCAAGGTCTGGCGACCGTCTATTCAGTGGATAAAGAGCATTCGCCGCATACAATTGCGCTTATTGCTATGTCGCTGGCTCTTTCTATTTCCAAAATACCATTTATGGGGCCGGTCGGAGCAGTAGAGGTTGCGCGCGTTAATGGCGAGTGGATCTTCAACCCTACCTACGGTCAGTCAAATGCTTCTGACGTAAAAATTATTGTAGCTGGTACTGCTGAAGGTATTTGTATGGTGGAAGGGTGCACCAACGAAATTACCGAAGAGCAGTTTATCGATGTTCTTTTCAAAGCACATGAAAAAATCAAAAAGCAGGTTGCCTGGCAAGAGCAGATATGCCGCGAATTAAATCCAGTCAAAGAGGCAATAGAAGATGTCGTTGATTGGCAGACGTGGAAAACAAAAATTTCTACCTTCTTGACCAAAGATAAAGTGGCTAAGCTTTTTGATGCTGATAAAGTAAAGCGAAGCGAGCTTATGTCGGCACTTCAAGACGAGATGAAGCTTGCATTTGAAGCGGATGCAACCGCTGCAAATATCTCGATGAAAATTGTCGACTATATTTTTGATATCGTACTTAAAGAAAAAGTTACCGCTCGTATTTTTGAAACGGGCAAAAGAATTGATGAGCGTCCATTTGATCAGGTACGCAAAATTGCGGTTGAAGTTGGTCTTCTTCCGTATACTCATGGCTCGGGGCTTTTCACCCGT
>JAGVKP010000108.1 GCA_020050475.1 Candidatus Babeliales bacterium | reverse complement strand
GTTCATTTAATTGAGAAGCTTGAAAAAAATACCGTCCCGCTCAAAGACATTATCCAGTTTTCTGAATTTGATCAGGAAAATTTACCGAAAATCGAAGAAGAAAAGTCGGCACTCCTGATCATTCTTAATCAGGTCAAGGCATTGGTAGTCAACGAAGACAAAATCTATCGTAGCTATCGCGCGCTGCTTGAAGATCCTGCCAAAAAAAAGGAGATGCTTGATACCGTCAAGCAAAATAAGCAGGAGATCAGCAAGACGATTCAAACGATCAAGCTTTCAAATAAGCTTATTCGTAAACTGGCCAAGCGTATTGAAAAAGCGGTCTTTAAAATTGAAGAAAAAAAGATAGAAATTGTTGAGACTGAAAAATTGGTTAAGGATCTTCACCTTCCTGAAAATCCGTCAGCTGATCAGCTGCAACAAAAAGAAGAGTTTGAGCGCATTATTCGTACTGCCCATAAAACGATCAAAAAAGTTGAAGGTGAGATGGGGCTTAATCAGCAGCAGATTGATGCAAGCTACAAAGAGCTCCAGGATGGCCTTGAAAAAGACAAACGCGCAAAAGATGATCTTGCCAAAGCAAACCTCCGCTTAGTCGTTAATATTGCCAAGAAATATATCAATAAAGGGTTGCCATTTCTTGATCTTATTCAAGAAGGAAATATCGGCCTTATGCGTGCGGTTGAAAAATTCGATTTCGATCGTGGATTTAAGTTTTCTACTTATGCCACCTGGTGGATTCGTCAAGCGATAACGCGAGCAATTGCCGATCAGTCACGCACCATTCGTGTACCGGTCCATATGGTCGAGACGCTCAATAAAATCAATAAGATCAAGCGCGTATTTGTCCAAGAGCATGGCCGCGAACCGTCTCATGCTGAACTTGCCAAAGAGCTCAATA
This sequence comes from Candidatus Babeliales bacterium, assembly GCA_020050475.1. GTDB lineage: Bacteria > Babelota > Babeliae > Babelales > JACPOV01 > JACPOV01. The sequence continues at coordinate 2,430 of JAGVKP010000108.1, read as the reverse complement.
TTGATGAAAAAAAGATTAAAAATATCATCAAAATTTCTAAAGAGCCGATCTCGCTTGAAACACCGGTTGGTGATAGCGAAGATGCCTTCATTAAAGATTTTATTGAAAATGAAAACGATTTTTCACCCGCTGACACCGTCGCAAGTAACGATCTGAAAGAGCGCGTCAGAGAAGTACTTAAATCGCTTACGCCACGAGAAGAAAAAGTAATCAAAATGCGTTTCGGCATTGATGTAGCCTCCGAGCATACCCTTGAAGAAGTGGGCAAAGATTTTTCCGTTACTCGGGAGCGTATACGCCAAATAGAAGTTAAAGCGCTGCGTAAACTCCGCCATCCATCGCGCAGCAAAAAGTTGGAAACGTTCTTTGACAAAGAGTTTGAAAATCTTGATAAAGATTTTGACAATTTTTCGGGAGATTAACGTAATGAGTTGTCATTTGCTGCATAAGGATCTGTAACCTATGGAACCTGATTCGCTTTTTAATCACTTTTTGTATACCCAGATTATCGGCTTTATGATATCGCTGATCTTCTGTGCTATCTTTTCATTTTTGGAAACCAGTATCACTGCGTTACGTCTTTTTAAACTGAAGGAACTTGCAAACACGAGCCCTTCGCGCTATCGCGTCCTTCTGGATACTTTAGAACGTAATCCGCATCAAGTACTGATCACCATTTTAATCGCAAGCAATATTGCTAACGTGACCGCTGCGGCATTGATTACTAATGTCATGGAGCAGATATTTGCTCATCTGCAGCTTTCAGGAAGTCTTGGATTTTCACTCGGCATTGCAATTGCTTCTACGGCAATTTTAATATTTGGTGAAGTTATTCCGAAAAATCTGGCTAAAATACGCGGCGAAAAGCTACTCCCTTCAACGCTTTGGTTTACCAACTTTGTCTTTTATCTTTTTTATCCCCTGGTCACTCTGTTGATCCAACTTTCAAATAGCATCATTTCGCTTGTCGGTGGTTCAAGTGAACCGAGCGAATCAGTCACCAGCGAGCATGAAATACGCTTTCTCATTGATTATATTAATGAAAAAGGGCTGATGGAGCGCGAGAAAACGGAAATGCTTCAAAGCATTTTCAAGCTTGGCTCTAAAGCAGTCAAAGAGATTATGGTCCCGGCCAATGATATTGTCATGATCGCATCTGATACGCCGGTCAGAAAAGCTATCGAGACCTTTTCTAAGTATCAGTTTTCGCGTTTTCCGCTCTATGAAGGAAACGTCGATAATATTATTGGGATGATTCACCAAAAAGATGTGTTTGTCATGATGTCGCAAGACAAAGAAAAGACATTACGCGAACTAGTTCGCCCGATTCTTTTTGTACCGGATACGATGCGCATTAATCAGCTCCTGCGTGAATTTAGAGAGCAGCGCAAACATATTGCCATAGTACTCAATGAATACGGTATTATTGCCGGACTGGTAACGCTTGAGGATGTCCTTGAAGAGATTGTTGGCGATATTTCTGATGAATATGAAGCAATCAGCCAAAAGGTAATTTCTTTGGCAACGGGCGAGTGGCTGGTGGATGCGACGGTCGATCTTGAAACGCTTTCAAAGATCCTCAATATCAATTTTGAGGGAGACGATGTCGTTACGCTAGGCGGATTTTTGACCTACCACCTACAGCATTTACCCAAAAAAGGTGAAACGATTTCTTACAAAGGTCATACGTTTCAGATCCAAAAAGCAAGCCAAAAACGCGTGAGCCAGGTTCTTATTGTAAGTCAAGCCAAAGAGAATTGACACGTTTACCCCCTCCCGCTTACGATCGGTACTATTAATCGTCGTACAATCGGCATAACGGGAGAGCGTGAATGAACTATCGGTATCTGGTCATTTTTTTATGTGTAAGCCAAACAGGCGATGCGGCAGTACGATCGAGTCAGTCATCAGGTTCACCAGCTCAAGAACCTTCAGTCGTCTATGTTCCGGTTCCCGTAGGCAGCGAAAACAATCCATATTTGACGAATACTCAGCCTGCAGTAAAGCCAACTGGCCACAAAGAACCAAACTGGTTTCCGTATTTTATGAGCATTGTCGGAAATATTGGAAAAATATTTCTCAATCCGCACGACCGCCCGCACGTCAAACAGCATGTTTCAGAATTAATTGACAATGTGGTCGCGCTTGCGCATGAAGTAAGCAATCGCTCCGGCTCTCGGGCCGATCGCCTTTTGCTTATTGCACAGCTGATGAAAGAGCTTGAACTTATGGCGGCGCAACTGCCACAACCGATCGTTTCGTGAATAATTTTTTAACCAGTTCGTTTTTTTTTGCGCATCTTTTATATGCCTTTGGGGCAATACCATTCACGGTGAGCCTCCTCATTTTTGTATACACTGCCGCATTACTCTGTGCATCAGTCATCGTGACCGGGCATATCAAATTTTTTATCGATATCGGCTGCGCATC
>JAGVKP010000051.1 GCA_020050475.1 Candidatus Babeliales bacterium | reverse complement strand
TGTAATAGCAAGATTGAGTTGCCTGCTTTCTTGAGATGCTTTTTCAATTTGATTAAGCTCACTGGTCAATCGGCCGCGATTTTCAATAAGTTCTTCTTTGTGGGCATACATCTTCTGGATGGATTGCTTGAATGAATCATACTCTTGCAGCGCAGTAATAAGCGGCTTTTTTTCATTTTCGAGTCGATTAATTTGATCATCAAGTAGGTGAGCTTTTTTTCTTAATGCACGCAGCTCATTAAGCAGCAGTATTATTTTTTGAAAAAGCTCTTTGTGCTGAGCTCGGCTTGCCGCTTGTAAGGCTTGCTCAGTTCGCTGTGCTTCAAGTTGGGCCATTCGATTTTTAATTTTTTCATGCTGTAAAAGGTCATAGGGGGACGTGTCAATTTTTTCTTTAAGAGCTAAAACGTGCTCATGCAGGGTGGCTATTGCCGAATTGTATGCGGTTGGATTTGCGATCTGTTCTTCTAGTGAACGGCATATATCGCGTTGGTGCTGACAGTTTTTTTCTTGAGTATTAATTACTGTAGGTAAGTGAGTTAGCTTTTCATCGAGCGTAAAAACGTGTGTTTTAAGTTTTGACAACTGTATCTTGCGCTGCTCCAGGTGGTGTACTGATTGCGTATGCTCTTTTTCAATTGACTCAAAATTTTTAAGATGCTCATGCTGAGCAAGAAGTATCTGTTTGAGTGAGCTGAGCACGCGTGATAGTCGATCTATTTTGCGGGTGACCAGATCTTCATCGGTGCATACTTGAGAAAGTAAAAAGCGTTTGCGTGCAGCAGATACATTCTGCTCGCATACGGGGCAACTTGGGTTATTTGAATCTGCCAAAATAGCTTTTTGATCATGCAGATGCGTTTGCTTTTGTGTGAGTGATTTATGCAGAGCCGCCCATTGATGATAATAGGTTTTTCTTTTTTCAAAAATGCTCAAAAAGTTTTTTTTATCCTGCATTTTCGTGTTTAAGTTAAAAACAAGCTTATGTAGCCGCCCGATTTCTTGTTCGATTTCCGCAATTTCTGCAAGAATGTTCTCTTTTTCTATCTGAACATTCTGATATTCCATTGTGGTTTGCGTTAACTGCTTGATGATTAACTCGAGCTTGTTCTGTTGCGCTTGTCTTTCAGTTGAAAGCCGGCGTGCAAAAGATTTTATCTCAGCCTCTTTTTGTTCTGAGGCATTCAGATATGCATCCTTAAGAATCATGAGCTTGTCATAGTTCTCTTGATGAAAGCGTGCCTCATTTTTCAAATGAGCATATTCAGTTTCAGTATATTCAGGTATTGATTGACGCTGTGCGCGATTAACAGAGCGCCAGTGATTGATTGCCGGTAAAAGCTGCTCTTTGCAGCCTTTACTATCTTGATGATGCTGCTTGAGCTGTATCAAATTAGCATCCAGTTGGCGATTGATTGAATCAAGTTCTTTTTCTTGTGATTCGTACCATGTTTTTTTTTGCTCTGATTCGTGCAGATTTTTTTCCAGTTGCGCAAGATCAGCAACGAGTCTTTGGTGCTGATCGGTCAAATTCGCGCTTTTTTCGCTCATGATTGCAAGATTTTTAAGGAGCTCTTGATTGAGCTTTATTTTTTGTTCGGCCTCTTTAGCGCGTGCAAGGGCTGATGCCCGTACTTTTTCATAATTTTCTAAATTCAAAATTGATGCCAGAATTTCTTTGCGTTCTTTTGGCGATTTTTTTGAAAATTCATTCGATTGCCCCTGTCGCAAAAAAGCAGAATTGACAAATGAATCAAAATCAAGGCCTATTAAAGATTCAATTTTTTCTTGTGTTGCCTTAATCGTTTTATCGGTAAGTGGATGTGCGCGAGAAGTCTGGGCGTCGATCAGTACAAAATCAAGCGTTGCATGCGGTTTGCCATTTTGTTCTGCATATTCGCGGCGTATGCGATAGAGCTGCCCATTAAAGCTAAATTCAAAAAGAACGAGCATATGGGTCTGACCCAAGCGCAAAAGCTGTGCGTCTGGTTTGGCGGTGGCTGATGTTTTGCGCGCCTGGCCCCAAATTGCCCAGGTCATGGCGTCAAGGAGTGCTGATTTTCCGTGACCATTTTTGCCGTTGAGGCAGATTAAATGATGTGGGGCAAAATCAATGGTTTGCAGTTGCGGTCCGTAGCTCAAAAAATTTTTGAGCTGTAATTTTAATGGAATCATATTTTTTTCTGGTAACGTGTACCGCCAGTCTAACGAATGCCTAGCGACAGGGCAAGCGATAAGGCTTTGTTATTGCATTTGAAAATAGTTGCGTTACGCTGGAAAAAAATAGCTAGGCAAGGACAGTATGAACGACGTGATTTTTCGGCAATACGATATTCGTGGTAAAGTTAATAACGAGTTTCCAATTGAATCAGTTTACCCAATAGGCAGGGCTATTGCGTACCATTTTTTGCAAAAAAATCCGTCGATTAAAACGGTAGCGATTGGCGCTGATGGGCGGACTCATTCTCCCGCCATAAAAGAAGAGCTGTGTCGAGCGTTGCAAGATAGTGGCATTGATGTCGTTTTTATCGGCACTTGTCCAACGCCGGTCCTTTACTTTTCACTTTTCACGCTTCCGGTTCAAGCTGGTATTATGGTTACGGCATCTCATAATGGCAAAGAATATAATGGCCTGAAAATCTGCTTGGGTAAAGAATCCGTTTGGGGTGACCAGATTCAGCTTATCAAGAAATATGTGCATGAAAAAAAAGCGACAATCGCACCGAAGGTGGGTGGCTATACTGAGCATTTACTCATTCCGGCATATGTTGACTGGATGGCTGATCAATTTAGCCATTTAAAAAACTATCAGATAAAGGCGGTGGTTGATTGCGGTAATGGAGCAGCAGGGACGGTCCTGCCTTTGTTAGTAAAAAAGATGTGTTGGCCAAACGTAAAGCTGCTTTATCCGGACGTTGATGGCACCTATCCAAATCATGAAGCGGATCCAACGGTAGAAAAAAATATGCTCGATGTGAAAAAAATAGTGACTCAAACGGATACGCAGCTTGGTATTGGCCTTGACGGAGACTGTGATCGAATGGCAGCAATGACCAAAACGGGAGAACTTGTGCAAGGAGATAAGCTTCTTGCCGTTTTTTCAAAATCGATCGCTACCACGACGCCGGGTGCCCGCATTATTTTTGACGTCAAATGTTCATCAGGGTTGCCCGAACTCTTAACTCGCTGGGGTGCAGTGCCGGTTATGTCACCATCAGGTCATTCAATCATTAAAGATCAAATGAAAAAACATAACGGTCTTTTGGCAGGCGAATTAAGCTGTCACTTTTTTTTCAGCGACCGTTATTTTGGGTACGATGATGGCATTTATTCAATGCTCAGGCTTTTTGAAATTATGCATCAATCGGGAAAAACTCTTGATGAGCTGGTGACCGTCTTTCCCAAAAAATATAGTACGCGAGAAATTCGGCTTGCATGTAGCGAGGATAAAAAAGAGTTAATTGTAGGTGCTCTTAAATCGAGTCTTTCAAAAAGGCAGGATGCGAAAATTTTAACGATTGATGGCATCAGGGTTACGTTTCCGGATGGGTGGGCAGTCGTGCGTGCATCTAATACGCAACCGGTAATTTGTTTGCGCTTTGAAGGTGATACGCATGACTCACTGATAAAAATTAAATCAGACTTCAGAAAACTTTTAAATCCATTTTTTGATGAACAGTTATTGGAAAGTGAACTTAATCAATGAGGGCAGTTGGGCTCCATCTGCGTATTACCGATGATCTTGTATCATTAGCTCAGTTGGCTCACGGTCTTTCTCTTGATACCTTTCAATGCTTCATGATTCATCAGCCTTCTGGTACGTATATTAATGCTCAAGCGCAGCGCGTTGCTTTTTTAAAATACCGCCCCTTTTTTAAAAAACTTTATCTTCATGCTTCGTATTGGATTAATTTGGCAGGAAAGCAGACGGCACACACGGTATCGCTCCTCGAGCGTGAAATTGCTATGGCGCGACTGCTTGAGTTTAATGCAATCGTTCTTCACCCTGGTGCTGCCACCGGATGGCAAACCAAAGATGAAGGAATCGAACAGTTTGTCAGTATCTTTGATCCGCTCGTGATACAAAATCCGGATATTGCATTTATTCTTGAAAATACCGCACACGGTGGCCCAACAATCGGTAGTGATTGTGCTGAATTGCAGATGATCCGGGAGCGCATGTCGCATCCGGAAAAGATCTCGTTTTGTATTGATACGGCGCACGCCTATTCCTACGGATATGATTTTACGACGGAGCATCACTTTAGTGAGTTTATGAGCACGATTGAGAAGTCTCTCGGGTTTTCATCAGTCTCGCTTGTGCATCTGAATGATACGATAGAAAAATTGGGTGAAAAAAAGGACCGACATGCCTTTCCGGGTCAAGGGGTTATCGGGCTAGAAAATCTCAAAAAAATCGTAACGGATACGCGATTGAGCCATGCAGCATGCATACTTGAGCTTCCTGAAGCGCCGATTGCCCAGCAGATAGAAATGGTGAATGTGGTGAAAGAATGGAAAAAGTAGGTGATTTGTGAAGAAAATAGCAATTAATGGATTTGGCCGTATCGGAAAAACTTTTTTGCGTACTGTTTTGGCTGATGCCAATGCCAGAAAAAAGCTTTCGATTGCAGTGATCAATATAGGTACTGGTGATCTTGCGTTGGTTGGGCATCTTTTTAAGTACGATACTTTGATGGGTACGTTTCCACTTAAGGTTGAACAAAAAGGGGATACGCTCATTATTGATGGATGCGCAATCAAAATTATTGCGCAGACCGATCCACTCAAGATTAATTGGCTGGCGTACGAAATCGATTGGGTAGTTGATTGCTCGGGCAAATTTACGCATCGCCAAGATGCGCAAAAACATTTGGAGGCGGGAGCGAAAGCGGTTTTGATTTCTGCCCCAGCGCATGACGAAGATGTGGCTATTATTCCGGGTGTCAATGATGCGATGTTTGATGCAAAAAAGCATACCATCGTTTCTCTTGGCAGTTGCACGACCAATGCCCTCTTTCCACTTTTGAAAGTTATTGATGATCATTGCGGCATTGCGCAAGCGCAGATGACGACCACGCACGCCTATACCAATTCACAAGTGTTGCTTGATATTGAAGCCAAAGATGCGCGCATGTCCCGCGCTGCAGCGCTCAATATTATTCCGGGGTCGACCGGGGCTGCCAAGATGGTCAAAAAAATAATGCCAGCGCTTGATGGGCGTATTGCTATGATTTCAATGCGGGTGCCGGTTGACAAAGTCTCGCTCATCCAATTGACGTTTTGCAGTAATAAATCAAGCTCGCTAGCTGATCTTGGCAACGCTTTTCAGCAGGCAGCTCATGGTCCATTTAAATCGATTATAACCGTCAGCAAAGAGCCACTCGTTTCATCCGATTTTTCAGGCAATAGTAGTTCGGTAATTGTCGATGCATTGATGACCGCGCAAGTCGATCGCCTCTATACCATCTTTGGGTGGTATGATAATGAATGGGGTTATAGTTGCCGGTTGAGGGATTTTTTGTTGGCTGCATGACAGACAAAACTTAACTCATTTTTTATAATCCAGTAAGCATGAAGATTGTGATCAGCACCTCTCGGTTTTTTGTCAATTTTTAATTTTAAAAAAATAGTTGCTATTCATTTCAAAAAAATTATACTTGGCTCAAGTCTAAAAAAACAGCTAGGAAGGAATGCTCAATGAATAGACTCAATCAATTTTTTGTCGCTTTTTATTTAGTTTGCGCCTCTTTTGCTCATTGTTTGTGGGCTATGGAGGAGTCTCAACCGCTTGTCAATAGATCGCAAGTGAGCGCCCTTTTCCGAAAAAGTGATCGGGAAAAGAAAAAAGAGCAGATGGATATGAAGCTGTATCACCTGTTGGTTAAGGGTGCGCCGCAGAAACTGCAAGATTACTTGTCGTTTCAGCAAGAGAAATTTCACCAGCTTTTCCCGCCTTTTTGCGTATTTATAGGTAAGCCGGGAACGGGAAAAACTACGTTAGCAGAGTCTATAGGAACAAAATATGAGTTTGATGTTACTTTGGTTCGATGCTCTGAGCTTGCTAATGAGTATCAAAATTCGGGATCGCAAAATCTTCAAAAAGCACTCAGCGTTTGTTCTGAAGGCGCTCACCCACAGCTTATTATCCTTGATGAAATTAATATTTTGACTGACAAAGCTCATGATAAAAAAAATAAGGATCTGGGTATCGTGACAGCATTGTGCCAGGAGATTGATCGATTGGAGAAAAGCAAACACAAAATTGTTGGGAAAGCAAATAAGCTTGAGAATCTGCCAGAACCTGTTGCAAGCAGATTGGGCAGTCAAAGATTCAAATTTTCGCTTGCTTCTCCTGAGCTGTGTAAGAATATTGCGCTCCATTTTCTAACGAAGTCCGGCTTTGAGGCTTGTGACGAAGCTAAAAGCCAGATAGCAAAAAAAGCGAAGAATCTCTCCGTTCGGCAGCTCGATATGGTGATTCAAGAAATGATTTTTTCGGCTGAATTACGAAAAAATAAGCATGTCGATTTCGGTAAACCTTTGATTGAGGCGGATGATGTTGCCTATGCCTTTGCGCAAGTGAGTAATTATAAATCACTATCTGAGCGTATATTTACTACCAAAAATATTGATTCTATGAAAGAATTCGGCAAGCTTGCGGCACCAATCGTTGCTCAAGGATTAATAGTCGCCTATTTTAACCGTCAGAGCATGAAAACTGCGCAAGCATCTCTGAATAAACAGATGTCAAAAGATGAGCAAGTGGCATTAGCGGTGCCAGTACCGCTGGCCGGTTTCTGCGAAATATTATAAATTCTGCTGTGACAACTATTTTTTTGAGAAAAAAGTCGCTTGTGAGCTGTTATCATTTGGGCTATACTAACGGTACTGAAAACAGCATATATTGGGGCCCATAGCTCAGCGGTGAGAGCAATCGGCTCATAACCGAGAGGTCCCAGGTTCGAATCCTGGTGGGCCCACCAAAAAAAAGGGCTACTTATGACCGAGTACCCAATC
>JAGVKP010000085.1 GCA_020050475.1 Candidatus Babeliales bacterium | reverse complement strand
TTTTTCGCTCAGATTAGTTTCTAAGTAGCTGGCACATCGATAAAGCATTCCACGCGATCATCAATCTCCCAGCTTTCAATACCATCTGCCAGAAAAGCAAATTCAAATCCAGCATGTACCTCTTTAACTGATTTTCTATCGCGCTCAAGACCTTTGATTTTGCCTTCACCAATTTTTTTCTTGCCGCGCCAAACCACGACACGACCTTCTTTGGTAAAGCGCCCTTCTTTGACATATGAGCCAGCAATAACGCCGATATTTTTTATATCAAATACCTTGCGAACTACCGCTTCCCCTATTTTTTTAGAAACCATTTTGATCGGCGCAGCTTTTATCAGGCGCTCTTCGACGTTTTCAAGTAATTTGTAGATGATGTCAAAATGGTGGATCTCAATATTCTGTTTTTGCGATTCTTGTAGCGCATTAGCTTCTGTTTTTACATGCAGCCCAATAATTTCAGAATCAGTATCTGCAGCAAGCATGACATCACGAGCGGTAATATCTCCAACACCGGTAGCGATAATATTAAATTTCTCATCCGACTTTGAGACAAGTTGCGCAAGCGATTCAAGCAACGCTTCTTGCGTCAGCGTACTATCGGTTTTGATAATAAAATTAATACCATCGTGACTCGTTGCAATCTTTTTGGACAATGCTGAAATTGCAGCGCCAACAACCTGCCTACCGTCTTTTATCTTTCGGTATTCTTGCTCAGTGACTACCGAAAAAAGCTCTCCCGCTTGGGTCAAATCTGAAAATCCGGCTACTTGAACTGGCACCGATGGGCCAGCCTCTTTAAGCTGCTGCCCAGCTGAATTTATTAAAGAGCTTACCTTACCGGTCAATCCGCCCGCAGCAAAATAATCGCCAATACGCAGCGTGCCGGTACGGCAAATAACTGTTGCTACTGGTCCTCTTCCTTTTTCAAATTTTGACTCGAGAATAAACCCACTTGCTGGTCCCTGTTTTTCCGTCTTAAGATCCATGAGCTGCGATTGCAAAATAATCATCTCAAGAAGCTGATCGACACCTTTGCCAGTTTTTCCAGAAATAGGGACACAGATTGCGCTGCCTCCCCACTCTTCCGGTACAAGATCGTACCGAGCAAGATCGCGCTTGACTACTTCAAGGCGGGTTTGTTCAACTTTGTCTACTTTATTTATAGCAACGATGATGGGAACTTGTGCAGCCTGGGCAGTCTTAAGTGCCTCGATTGTCTGCGGCATGACGCTATCATCGGCAGCCACAACCAAAACAGCTATGTCGGCAATATTAAGCCCTCGTCCACGAATATTTTTGAACGCTTCATGGCCAGGAGTATCAAGAAAAATGATGCTTCCTTGGGGAGTTTCTGCTTCATAGGCGCCCAAATGCTGTGTTATACCACCTTTTTCTCGAGCCGCGATGCGCGTTTTTCGAATAAAATCAAGAAGTGTCGTCTTGCCATGATCAACGTGACCGATGACTACCACGATCGGCTTACGGGTATGTTCGCCGGCTACCTGCGCGCCAGTTCGCCCCTGTTCTTTTCTTTCCGCTCGCTGCTTGGCTATCGCTGTAAAGCCAAATTGGTTCGCAAAGGCCTCAACCTGTTTTTCGGTAAGGATCTGATTTTTAGTGCAAACAACCCCCTGCCTTAAAAGGGCAATGATAAGTTCGCTTGCAGGCTTACTCAAAAGATCTGCCAAGGTCCCAAGCGCCATAGGCTCAATCGTTACTTGCATCTGGCGTGGTTGCTCCGCAATGACCTCTCTGGAGCGAGTAGCTTCATGGGGCCTGATTTCTGGTTTTTGCACAGATGGCTTTGGCGCTGAGCTTGGCTGACCGGCCTCGCGTGGCTTTTGAACTGGTTGCTGTTGCATCGTTGGTTGCACCGCTTTCGTCGTAATTTTTTCAACTGGCTGTTCGATAACCGGCGCTTTTACTTGGCTGACCGATTCGGGATTAAATTTTTTATTTAAAAAATCGAGAGCTTCGGGAGTCAATGCTGCCATATGGCTTTTGAACTCAAAGCCGTTTTGAGCAAGAAGCGAGAGAATATCCTTGTTAGATAAATTAATTTTTTTTGCAAATTCGTAAATGCGCATGCAGTACTCTATCCTTTGACATAAAAGAGCAATCAGTCAAAACTTTCGTTGTCATCTTGCTCAAGCATAAGATCGCTTTCTTGCGCTTTTTCACTTTGCACAAGGTTGATATTCACTCCAGTCAGCTGGCAAGCAAGAGCAATATTTTGCCCCATTTTCCCTATAGCAAGCGATCGCTGATCCTCATCAAGCCACACTGAAGCGTTGGCATTATCAACAAGATCAACCCTGCTTATGACAGCCGGCTTAAGCGCGTCGATCACTAAATCATCAAGTGAATCACGCCACGGAATCACGTCAATTTTTTCACCGCCAAGCTCTTTCAGGATCGGCTTAATCCGAACACCACCAACCCCAACGCACGTGCCCACGGGATCTATGTTTTTATCATGGGAAATAACCGCTATTTTTGTCTTATAGCCAGGGATGCGGACAATTTTTTTAATCTCAACAATTTTTTCGTAAATCTCAGGTATCTCAAGCTCAAAAAGCCGTGCAACAAAATCAGTCGATGCGCGATCCAGAATAAGCTGATAGTCGTTGCGCGGTTCAACTAAGACCTCTTTCAATAAAGCTCGAATCGAATACCCAACAACGCATTTATCGGTTGGCAAAGAGAGCGACCGCGGCAAAAATGCCAGTGTATCGTCAAGCTTGAGCGACATCCCGTTGCGTTCGCACTTGTGGATAGTCGCATGAACAATTGAGTCTTGCTTGTTTTTGTATTCGTTGAATATCGCAGCAGCCTCTACGCCGCGAATTTTTGTCGCAATTACTTGCTTGGCGCGCAAAATTTCTATGCGGCCAATGGGCTGCTCAAATGGAAGAAAAAGCTGTGCGCCAATCTCGGCCCCCGCATCCATCGCGCGCGCCTTGCGCAGGCTGATCTGCGCATCTTCGTCCTCAACGGCAGAGACTACCGTTTTTTGCGATTTTATCTCTATTTCATCGGTTTTGCGATTGTAGGAAATGTCAAACACGATATCAGGGAACCGCTTGGTATAAGCAGCCATTAAGCCTTCGCAAATTATTGAACCTAAAAGAGCTCGGTCGAGTCCTCGTTCCTCAACTAGTTCCTCGATAACCTGGGCAAGTTTCACTGATTTCCTTTTGACAAGATCGCTGTACAGACATTTTTTTATAAGCCTAGCAGAAAATTTAATAATGGAAAGTGCGCTGAGCCGGTCCGCCCAAGGACAACCATCTTTAAGAAGTTAAGTTCTATTTCTTTTTATATAACTTCAAGATGATGAGTAATTCAAAAATTGTGGATAACTTGATCTTTTTTTGAGCACTCTGCTTATTGGCAAGGCCTTCCAAGCGCTTTGATAATTGTGGATAACCTGTGGATAACTTGTGAATGAATTTTTTGCCCCTACGTTTTTGCATAGGCCGATTTCTTCATTTGCCCTATCTAGAGGCCGAATAAGGAAAATCGACCTCCAAATTAGCCTGCTGGTCAAGCAATCTTGGAGTTATCCACAAGTTATCCACAAGTTATCCACAGGTTATCCACAATTTCTAAGCGAATTACTTTGCCTTTAATTTTTTTGCAAGTTCGATCGCGTGCCGTAGGTCATCGGTAAAGATTGGAAGTTGTCCTGGATTGCGCAGGATAAACGCGGGGTGGTAGGTGGGGAACAGCCTCAGGTCATCTTTATCTATAATTTTGCCGCGCATGCTGGTTATTTTTACCTCTTCGTTTATAAGATGACGCAGTGCGGTTGAGCCAAGAGTACATATGAGAGCAGGCTGAACGATTTTTATCTGTTTTGCAAGAAGGAGCTGTTTGCAGGTGGCGCTTTCTTGGTCTGTTGGTACTCTGTTTTCTGGTGGCCTACATTTAACAATATTTGTAATAAATACATTTTCTCTTGATTGACCAAGAGCTTGAAGAGTGCGGGTCAAAAGTTGCCCGGATCTGCCGACAAATGGTCTTCCTTGCGCATCTTCATCGCGGCCGGGTCCTTCGCCAATTATCATAAGATCTGCGTCGGCATTGCCTTCACCGAAAACGACGGTCGTTCGTCCCTGCGTGGCAAGGGGGCATTTCATGCATTTTCTATAGGGTTCATACAGCTCCCGCAGAAGCTGCTCCTTGAATAACTTCTTGTCCATGAGTGGTACACTTTTGCAAAAAGATTAATTTGCGCATCAGTCTACCACAAACTTTTTGCTTATGCTTGAAGGTATGCTCTGAGAAAGCTAAACCAGCTATTTCCAGCGGCAAATTTAGTGCGGTGATATGAGCTGTGAATGGTGCGCTCAGGAAAGTAAATCGATATCCCTTTGGCCTGGCTCAGGCTTTTGCCAGAGCTATGTAGAAGCACCACCCTGCTTATCAAATTAAGTCCCTCTTGCAAATGAGTGCGGAGATTATGGTTGATAATTTTTCCGCGCGACTCATGCGCATACTTGAATTGGCCAAGTGC
>JAGVKP010000061.1 GCA_020050475.1 Candidatus Babeliales bacterium | reverse complement strand
TGATACTCTGCAACTGATCCATAGGCGACGCTGCCTAAAAATACTATTAAATACGCTAATTTGTTGATTTTCATGGATGCTTTCTCCTTTTAGTGGCTTTTTTACGAGCGCAGTGCTGCTGCGCACCAGTGTAGAAATTTTTCTAAAAAAGGGAAGCTTTACCAACCTGGAAAATTGAGTCGATGCTGCTATACTTATTTTTGTCAGTATCGTCTTTTTATAAAGGACCGCTCATGTCAGCAGAAAAAAATCTTTCGGTTCTTCGTCATTCAGCCGCCCATTTAGTCGCACAAGCGGTCTTGGAAATGTATCCTGAAACGTTACTTACGATCGGGCCAGCGACGCAAGACGGTTTTTTTTATGACATTTTGCCGCAGGTTTCCTTAAAAGAAGAGGACCTTGAAAAAATTGAACAGCGGATGCATGAGCTTGCTGATAAAAACTTTCCGATTACGCATGAAGAGATTTCAAAGGATATCGCGCGTAAAATCTTTAACGATAACCGATTCAAGCTTCAGCTGATCGACGAAATTCCAGGCGAGACGGTCGGCCTTTCCCGGCAAGGCGATTTTTATGACCTGTGCCGCGGCGGCCACGTAGACCGTACCGGCGACATTCGCCATTTTAAGCTCTTAGGCCTTTCCGGATCGTATTGGAAAGCTGATAAAAATAATCAGGCGCTCCAAAGAATTACCGGTACCGCTTTCTTTACGCAAGAAGATCTTGATACCTATGTAAAGCAAAAAGAGGAAGCGGCTCTCTATGATCATCGCCGCATCGGCAAGCAGCTCAATCTGTTTTCATTCCATGAGGAAGGGCCTGGCTTTCCATTCTTTCACCCCAAAGGAAAACTGATCATCAACCTGCTGATCGATTATTTGCGCCAACGCCAAACTGAGCTTGGCTATAAAGAGATCGCAACACCGATCATGCTGAGTGATGAGCTTTGGAAGCGCTCCGGGCATTACGCGCATTATAAAGATAATATGTACTTTTGTACGATTGATGAGCGGGAATACGCCATCAAGCCGATGAACTGCCCCGGATCGTTTTTAATTTTTGGCGAGCGCCCCCATTCATATCGCGAGCTACCGTTAAAATTGGCAGAATTTGGTACTGTTCACCGCCATGAACTTTCAGGCGTCTTGCACGGCCTCATGCGTGTGCGCGCATTCACGCAAGATGATACGCACATTTTCTGCACCTTTGAGCAGCTGGAAGAGCAGATTATTGAAGTCATCAACCTCACGCATGAAGTGTATACTCGCTTTGGCTTTAAAATTAACGTAGGCCTCTCTACCCGTCCGGCCAACGCAATGGGATCTGAAACTGCCTGGGATCAAGCAATTGACGCCCTTAAAAAATCGCTCGTAGCTGCAGGTATTGCGTACGTTTTACAACCAAACGAAGGCGCCTTTTATGGCCCCAAAATAGAGTTCAAAATTCAAGATTCAATGGGTCGCGAGTGGCAGTGCGGCACTATCCAAGTAGATCTTTTCCAATCTGAAAATTTTGATCTCACCTACGTAAGTTCTGCGGGAACCAAAGAACGACCGGTTATCATTCATCGAGCGATCTACGGATCACTTGAGCGATTTTTTGCTATCTTGATTGAGCATTTTAAGGGGCAGTTTCCGTTCTGGCTCAGCCCGGTGCAGATTCGCATCTTAACTATTACGGATGACCAAAAAGAGTATGCTCTGCAATGTATAGCTGCATGCCAAGAGGCCGGTTTGCGCGTGGACTTTGATCGAACCTCTGATCCTATTTCCGGAAAAATCAAAACAGCCCAAATAGAAAAAATTCCGTGGATGGTGGTCATTGGCAAAAAAGAAATGCAACACGGAACCGTCACCTTACGATATGCAGACGGGACACAAGAGCCAAACATCTCATTAGCCGACCTGATCAGCAAAGCAAAGCGCTTAGCAGCACAATAAAAACCTCATTTTTTGTGATAATTTTCTTCATCATGATGCACCCGTTACCGTTTATTCAATTAAAAATTGCGCGTAACTGTTGACTTCAATTTATCTCAATTTGTAACATCAATAGTGAAGATGAAATATTATTTAATGTTCTTCTAAAAAAGGAGTGCCCTCATGGCAATGAAGAAGAAGAAAGTCGCAAAAAAAACGACCGCACGCCGTAAAACTGCTCGTAAAGCTACAACCAAAAGAAAAACTGCAAAAAAAGCAGCTAAAAGAAAATAGGCTGGGGCTCGTAAAAGTCTAACGGGTACAGGATCGTAACCGATCAGGTACCCGTACTTTTTTTCAACGATTTTTAACGACGCCTCTTTTTTTGCATACCCCTGCCAATGGGCACCGGGAGCAAAAAGGGGATATCGGCACACAAATCTGCTGCCCCCAGACGACTAACCATCGATTAATATTGATCCAGTCTTTTTCCGGAATAATCTCTTTGAGCGCTTGCTCGGTCTGATCAACTGTTTTAGTATTCACCAACCCAAGGCGGTTGGCAACGCGATGGACATGCGTATCGACGCAAATGGCCGGGATTCCAAACCCTTCACCCAGCACCAAGTTTGCCGTTTTTCGCCCCACCCCCTTTATTGAAAGAAGCTCCTCAATCGTCGATGGTACCGCACCATCAAACCGGTCAAGAAGATTTTGGCAGACCGCATGTAGCAAACGCGCCTTTTTTCGATAAAAACCGACCGGATAAACTATCTTTTCAAGCTCTGCTAGCGAAATTGTGAGTATTTTGGCTGGCGTACGTGCACGCTCAAAAAGGCGCAAACTTGCCGGCAACGTTACTTGATCTTTGGTACGCAAACTTAAAAGACAGCTGATAAGCACTAAAAACGGATCGTGACCGAATTGGTCTGAAATAAAAAAGACCATCGGCTTTCCCATACGTTCCGCATTCGCACGTAGCAAATTGACTACGCTCAAAACTTGATCGGGCGACAAGATAACCGATGATCGAGAAATTGGTTGTCTCCTTGGAGACGCTGGGACAGGTTGCGCAAAAGGCGTTTCCTGTCTAAGCTAGTTAAGTTAATTAGTAGCTGCTTGGTGGTAAATCCGCAAGGATAATAACCAAGGTCATAACTACGCCAGCTAACTTATAAATATGGGATAACATAATAATAACTCCTTACTTGAAAACCCTAAACTTCTGGACAAAAGTAAGTATAATGACTCCACTTCCTTATAGCAAGAATCATGGTTGATATACTTTTACAATTTTATCTCGTCTTAAGCAGTTATCCATTTGTCCTAATTGCTGCTTTCGCATCATTTTTATGCAAAGCAGGATTACTTGTAACCGCAGTTATTTATGGTCTTCGTGCAGATAAAATACAGCGTCCATGGTTTTTTTTACTACCGATTTTGATTGGCGCGATGTTTTCCGATGCAGCATGGATTGCGTCAACTTCTCACCGTATCTTTTTCATCGAAGCCGATGGTAAATTCTTTTTGGTGCTAGTGCGATTAGCTTGGGCGCTCACGATTATCCAATACCAATCATTGAGTCTCTTTTTAGAAAATTTGATTGAAAAAAAATACACGATTCGCTTTTATCACAAGTTCCTCATACCATTCAGCTTATTTTTATCCTCTATATTTTTATACCTCGCTATTTTTCATTACAGCGACCCGCTTAATCGCCCAGCATTTGAATTTAAAATGCTCACGGTGAGCTCAATTTATGTCTTTATTCTGGTAATCCCGAGCCTGTTTGTCTCACTCAAAAGAGCGCGCTCTTCTCATCTGCCTAAGATTTTGAAAAAACAGTTCAAAATTCTGATTCAAGTAATCATCGGCCCCTATATGATGCTTGATTTTATTCAGGTGTATCCGTTCTCGTTCTTTCCGGCATACCTCACCAATAATCTGGCGGTGGTAAGCGTCTCGACCATTTTGCTGACACTGGCATTCTATTTTGCAGCAAAAAAAGTTATGGGATTGCGATTTTTGAATTTTCAGGGGCACGTACAGACCGCGCCCCACTTTAATTTCATTGACGATTTTAAGAATGTACTTGAACAACTCAGCTATGCCACTACAAAGCATGAGCTTGCCCATATTACGCTCACCTTTTTTAAAGGCGCCTTTAACCTTCCGGCTAACCGGATCTCCCTGCATGTACGCAAACCGGGCGAACAGCAATCGTACGCTGATGAATTCAATACAGTCAAAACGCGCGAAATGATTATAGAGCAGTTCATAACTAATCACGAACAAAATGAAAGCGAACTGTATAAAGCACTTCGTCATGCCAAAATTTTAATCGCCGATGAAATCGCCTTCAGTAATTTCTATGACGATTCATCAGCTGGCGTCCTCCTTGCGCAATTTATGGATACGATTGACGCAGAT
>JAGVKP010000110.1 GCA_020050475.1 Candidatus Babeliales bacterium | reverse complement strand
GATCTAAAAAACAATATTCAGCTAGAAAATAATTTAGAGTAGGTGTTTGTATGATTTATATTATTGTAGCGTCAATTTTGGCTTATATGGCGGTACTTTTTGGCATTTCGCGCGTTATTAACAATAACACGATTGCTGATGCCGGTTGGGGGATCGGGTTTATGCTTATCGCCATTCTTTGTACGCTTTTTGCGACGCTGAGCTCGGCCCGCGCTTTGATTGTTAGCGTATTGGTTTTTCTGTGGGGTGTGCGGATTAGTTTTTACCTTTTTAAGCGCACGTGGGGAAAGCCGGAAGATAGGCGGTATCAAGAGCTTCGTGCCAAATGGGGTAATCGGGAGAAACTGTACTCATTTTTGATTGTTTTTATGCTGCAAGGGGCCTTAATGCTCATTATTGGGTACCCGATCATACTGGTCCATATAATGCCGCCGGTAGGGCTTACCTGGTTTGACGCGGTATCAATAGCGATCTGGTTTTTTGGCATGTTTTGGGAAGCGGTCGGCGATTATCAATTTGCCCAGTTTATCCATAATCCGGTAAACAAAGGGCGCATTATGGTGAGCGGCTTGTGGCGGTATACGCGCCACCCAAACTATTTTGGTGAAAGTGTCATGTGGTGGGCACTTTTTTTACTCGTGCTGCCAGTTTCATATGGCTGGACGGCTATTATCAGTCCACTTTTGATTACCGGCTTGCTGCTTTTTGTTTCCGGCATACCGATGGCAGAAAAACCGTTTGACTCCAATCTTGAATATCAAGAGTATAAAAAAAGGACCAGCGCTTTTATTCCGTGGTTTGAAAAAAAACGCTAATTCTTATTTAAAATATGATTGTATTTTTTTGACCAGATCTTCTTTGGTCAAGCTGCCGACCTCTTTGCCCTTAACCTGATTATCTTTGATGAAAATAAACGTAGGAATCGAGCTGACGCCATACTGAATAGCAAGATCGCGTGATTCGTCGACATTTAATTTTGCAAATTTATAGGATGCCCCGTGTTCTTTTTCAAGCTGTTCAAAAATCGGCATCATATACTGGCATGGCCCGCACCAGGTTGCAAATACATCAAGAACCACCGGTAGTTTTGATTTTACGATTTCTGTCTCGTGATTATCTTTGGTAACTAAAACTGGCATAATAAATTCTCACTTTTAAATGTATTTTTTCTGCGATTTTCAAAGTATAACAACTGAGGTATAAGAGAACAAGGTGTCGAGCGCGCTTGATTAATGAGCACCGTTCTTTTTGCTGCGTTGCATTTCGCGCTCTTTGTGCCCCGTGATGGAAATCTTATCCAGGGCTTCAAATGAGATCTCTTTTTCAACGGGGCCGGCAGCCGTCATTTCATCGCAAAAAATTTTGCGCGAGCGTTCAATGATATAGCCATTTTTTGTCTGGTCGTTGAGGATAACTTCAACCTCAATGTAATCGCGATTTTTGAAATTAGAGATAATCGGTGCATCATCACGGTACGGCACGCGAATTTCTGATGTTTCTTTTAAATCAATACGTGTTGTATTTGTTTCTGGGCTCGTTGATGCCTTACGCGGTTTTTTATAAAAAGGAATCGAGCGATACATTCCTGAAAGAGTAATATTTTCGACCTGATAGCTGTGCCCAGTTTGATCAACCAGTGTTCCTGAAAAATTTATTTTCGGTTTATCTTTTCCCTCTCCTGATTGTTGTTGAGAAAATTGAGCAGCCAATCCCAATGCAATGATACTCATCGTGATACGACTTAAAACTGATTTCATGATAACTCCTGATAAGTAGTGCGCTTTTATAGTAAGTTGTACTAAACCACCGACTGCAAGTGCAAGAACTATCCTCTGGCGCATCTGGATCGCGCATTGCACCGAATTGTTTTTTGAAGTAAAATGGTAAAAATAGAGTACAGTTCTATGCAAGGAGAATATTATGTACCGTCAAAACTATTCAATGGCCGGTTCAATCGCCGAGTTCATGTATAAAGTCTACGGATGGATGGCCGCGGGACTTGCGCTGACTGCGGGTACTGCGTATCTCGTTTTCAGCACACCGTCGCTGTATCAACCAATTTTTAGTAACTGGATACTTATTTTCGGTCTATTTCTCGCGCAGGTTGTGTTGGTTGTAGCACTCAGTGGTTTTGTCATGCGGATGAGTCTGCAGACGGCGATTGCCGTTTTTCTTGGCTATTCAATCTTAAGTGGCGTGACGCTTTCATCAATCTTTTTTGTCTATACGGCAAGTTCTATCTATCTGGCTTTTGCTGTCGCCGCAGCTACCTTTGGTACGATGGCGCTCTATGGGTATTTCACCAAAGATGATTTGACCGGTGTCGGGTCAATTGCGCGCATGGGGCTTTACGGCGTTATCATTGCGCTGATTATTAATTGGTTCATGCAAAGTGCACAGGTTGATTATGTCATTTCGCTTATTGGGGTCGGTGTATTTACGCTTTTGACGGCGTATGATAGCCAAAAAATTAAGCAGATGGGATATATGATGATCGGGCAGGGAGAGCTGATGCATAAGGTTGCGCTTCTTGGCGCGCTGACGCTTTACCTTGATTTCATCAATCTGTTTTTAATGCTGCTTCGTCTCTTTGGTAATCGTCGCGAGCAGTAATAGAAAAAATATTATAAAACGCCAAGGGCTCCGTAACGGGAGCCCTTTTTTACTGAGTTTGTTTACTCGTAAATAGTTCCTGAAAGCACGCCAAAAAAGCCGGCTAGATACAATTTGGTTGCCGGATCGATGGCGCTGTCTTCAAAAATGCCGAGCGCTATACGTGCCAAAAACCCGCACCACAGACCATACAAAACTTTCTGAATGACTTTTTCATACTTTGGTGAACGACTTTCGCCCCTTTTTTCAATCGTTACTTTTTGATGCGGATAGCACGGGCGGACGCTGATTGCACTGGTATCATCAATAGAGCAGTTAAAGTCACGCTCTGATGAGAGAATGACGTTATCAATAACGATGGTTGCGCTTTTGATGGTACCGGTTGCCAAAAAAACGGATAAAGCTAAAAGAGGTATCATAGTGATGAGCCTTTGGAGTTAAAACAGTTTTACTCATCCTAAAAAAAATGAAAAAATTCACAAGCGATTTGCAGCAAAGGGGTTTTTTGGGGCAATTTTGCAATAAAAAAAGAGCATTTCCGCCTAAAAATTGGCTATTTTGGCGAAATTGCGAATTGCCACCATAGCGGTATACTGAAAATAGGCATTAAATGAGAGGTTTGCGTATAATGACTCTAAAAAAAATAACTATTATTGTTGCCATTCTGGCAACGCTGAGCTTTTCGTATTGGCTCTTAAACAAAAGAACAATTATAGAGACAAAAGAATGCCAGTCGACTAATACAATTTTCTATGGCGCTCAGGGCGGTTACGAATCCAATTGTACTGAAACTGGTGATCATCAATTAAAAATTCATGGAACGTTGCCCGGCTGGCTTGAAGGTGCTTTAGTGCGGGTTGGCCCAGCGCAATTTGAACTGGGGGAAACGCAGTGCAAATACTGGTTTGACGGGTTTGCAAAACTGTATCGTTGGCAGATCGGTAACGGAACCGTCTCGTATTCATCTGCTTTTTTAGATACAGAGTACCGACGTACAGCACTCAAGACCGGTAAGATGTCGGGTGCTCAGCAGAAAAAATCATCGATCTTTGCAAAACTTGGTAATGCCCTGCGTGATCGACCGGTTTATGACAATGCGTCAATTGCACCAGCAGTCATTGCAGGCCAACCGGTTTGCCTGACGGCAAGTCCGGTAGCCGTTGCCTTTGATCAGAGTTCTTTAAAGACCATCGGCCATGTTGCATTTGATGACAACATCGATGCACATGCAAGTACGGCCCATCCGATTACCGACGTTCACTCGGGAGATTTTTTTAATATTTTGGTCGAATATGGATCGACTACGCAGTATCATCTGACCAAGATGAGTAAAGGGTCTCATGCGCGCGAGATAATTGCTTCGTATAAAACAAAAAAACCGTCGTTTATTCATAGCTTTGCATTGACTGATCGCTATGCAATTATTGCCGCGATTCCGTTTATCGTTAATCCAGCGGATATGCTTTTTGAAGTCAAACCGTATTTTGACTATTTTTCGTGGCGACCGGAGCTCGGTACAACCTTCGTTGTCATTGATAAATCGACCGGAGCATTAGTCGGTGAATATGGTACTGACGCATTTTTTTGCTTTAACCAGATAAACGCGTTTGAAAAAGATGATTCTTTAATACTTGATATGATTACGTACCCTGATGCCAACGTGATTGAGACGGCGCAGCTTGCTCATCTGCGTGCGCATCCAGAGTCATTTGCGCAATCAAGTGCTGTTGAGCGCTTTTCGATAAATATAACGACGGGAAAAATTGAGCGTACGATGCTGCCGTGCGGTTCGCTTGAACTGCCAACTATTAATGAAGCATACCGCTGCAAACCGTACCGTTATTTATATGGCGTTAAACCCGGTTTTTCAGCTCTGTGCAAATTAGATCTGCAGACGAGTAAAACTATTCACTGGTCGCACGCCAATTGCTATCCGGGTGAGCCAATTTTTGTCGCCAAGCCGGGCGCCAAGCTTGAAGATGATGGGATTTTAATCTCCGTTGTTTTTGATGCGCGAATTAAAAAATCATTTTTACTCTTTTTACACGCGCGTGATTTAAAAGAGTGTGCGCGAGCAGAAATGCAAGAAGCATTACCGTTTAATTTTCATGGAATTTTTATCAATAAATGAGGTTGTTTTTATGAATCGAATGTTTAAATGCTTATCGGTTGTCTTAATGCTGAGCTTTATCAAGGTTTATCCGCTCTGCTGGGAGGATACTTTAAAAAAAATTCAGCTTGAGGCTGAAAAATCTCTTGCCCGTGAGTTTGAACCTTTTGAATATGGAGATGAAACTTTGGAGGTACTAAGGAGGTCGGACCCTTTGTTGTATCTTGATCGTCAATGTTTTGATGTGGAAGTTACGCAGCGACCAATCATTGATGCTCAAGGGCGATGTAGCTTTATTGAGCGTACGGTAGTTGTGAAGGATAGTTGGGATGGGGTTGTTTTTGAAAAGAGCACAAAGATTAAGCGTAATTTTAAGCGTAAGGTTATGCGTATGCTTGAACATGGGGTATATATGACGAGTGATATCCTATTTGGTTTATATTTGCTTGCTATGGGCTATTAACATACTATTGAGGGACATTATATGAAATTCTCTGTTAAATCATTTTTAACGCTTTTTTTCGTTGCAACTGCTGCGCAAGCACCCATTATCTGTAGCTCACAGCTCGATTATTTACATAAAGTTGCTGACCAATTAGAGCACAAAGTTTTTTGTGATACGGTTTCAACTATTGAATACCGAGAAAATATATCGCATGCATGGGAGACATTTGCCATAAGCCTCACCCAAAAGCCGTGCCTTGTGGTTGGTGATGTGGTCAAGCGTGTTTTGCGCACCGTCAGCATACGCGATGGCAAGGGTGATTTCGTGCACCAACGATCGTATGTAGTTGATTGCACCGCTCCTTTCAGCTGCCATTGTGTGAATCCTTTCGCATTAAATTCTGTTGGTAGTGTATCAAATCGCTATCTGTATAGCCTTAAGCTCCATTCTACCGTGATCTGCAAATTAGATACGCAGACGGGAAAAACAGTTCATTGGGCACAGGCTAATTGCTATCTGAGTGAACCGATTTTTATGGGCAACCCAGGCGGGCAGCGTGAAGATGATGGTGTGCTGATCTCAGTTGTCTTTGACGCACAAACGAAAAAATCTTTTCTTCTCTTTTTAAATGCGCGAAGTTTGAAAGAGATTACTCGTACATTAATTGACTAACTTTTATTATGAGGGACGTTATATGAAATTCTCTATTAAATCACTCTTAGTACTTCTGTTGGTCGCTGCTGCTGCGCAAGCAAAAAGTATTTGTAGTTCGCAGCTGGATTATTTGCATACGATTGCAGATAAGTTAGAAGAAAAAGTTTTTTCTGATACCGTGTCGACCATCGAATACCGAGAAAATATACATTGTGCAGGCGAGACATTTACCATAAAGCTTTTCCAAAAACCGTGTTTGGTTGTCGATAATGTGGTCAAGCGCGTTTCACGTACGGTATGCATACGCGATTCACAAGATAATTTTGTGGACCAACGATTATACGTAGTTGATTGTACAGCTGGCAATAAAGGCTTTTCTATGGGCACTGTGGTATTCAATTCTCTTTGGTACACGTTTTGCTATAATGTGGGGTTTGCTTTGTTTTTAGCTGATTTACCGAGTGAAGTGCGGAATGTTCTAGCGGTTATGCTTGGTTTTTCGTGCGGCATCATAGGCATTGCAGAGCAGATTTAGCATCTGCAGTAGAGTAAAAGAGTATCAATCTTTTTTTCTTGCCGGCTCGCAAGAGTCGGCATTTTTTTTAGTGGTGAATAAATAAAAAAATTGCCGAACCAATGCCAAACAGAGCGACGGCGATACCGCACCATTTATTAATGCGCGCAAAGATTGCCGGATGGTGCAAGAGCACATCTCACCGAAGATCATACCTCATAAGAACGTGTTCTCCATAGGGAGCCTGAAAACTGGTTACTTTTTTGAAACCCACTTTTTCATAACATCTAATAGCGGCTACATTGGACGGCTCAGGATCAACCACTACTGTTTTAATAACAGGTTCAAGCTCTCTTAAAAATGCAAGGAATGATTTGATAAATGCAGTGCCGTATCCCTTCCCGACATACGTTGAGTTTCCGATGAACTGATCAGTACCAACAGTATCTTTTGGTAAAGTTGGGAAATAGAGGCCTGTTTTTTTGCCCCCATCAAGATAATAATACTGAATATAACCGATTGGATTACCGTTGTTAAAAACAATATATCCTATTGTGCTTTTCGAACGTATTCGTTCTAAAAATTGGCCAATGGTTTCAGTCTGTTGCATAACAGGCCACCATTGAGAAACATGGGTCTCATGTAACCACCCCTCCAATAATCCTCTGTCTTCTTCGTCAATTTTTTTGAAACTGAATTTTTCGTTCTGACTCACAATTTTAAACCTATTGTTTCATTGGGAATAGTTTCATCATGATTTACGCATAATCCAGAACTTTTTGATAGGTTACGAAAATAGAAAGAGGGCGCTTCAATTTTTGTGTATCATAAATACAACGCAACAAGAAGACATCCGAAAATAAGTATAGTAAAAATTAATGAAGTATCAAGTTTCGGTATTATTTGCGTATCAGAACTTTCATCGATGTGCGTAAATCCTGAGTACGGGGTCGTTAGAAAAAAAAGTTTTTTCTGATACGGTGTCAACTATTGACCATCAAGAGCGCCTAAAATAGGAAATGAGATGACACAAAAAAACTTGATACGTATCGAACTCTCTGTACCGAGGTCTATGATTTAAGCAAGCCTAACCCGCCAGAAGATGCATATGCGCCGTATCGCTCTTATGCGATGAATGCAAAAGGCCCTATTTTAGAACCGATGTGATAGGTTTTAGGGATATTAAAATGATTAAGGCCTTTGATGCATCTTCTCTTGCGGATTCTAATTTTTGGTAAATGTAAAATATTTGTGCATGAAACGAATCGCGCGACCAAAAAAGTATCCAGGCAGAAGACCACTTATGATTATCTCGACCACTGAATATTGAGTGTATAGATCATGATTAGTAGCGTTTAGGTAGCCAAAATAATACTTTGAGCAAAAGAATACAAGCAATAAGATCAAAGTTGAATAATTTCCAGGAATTTTGATGGATTTTGAACCTTCAATGATTTCTGGTCGATTGCGATTAGCAACCAAGAAACCTATGGCGCAACCTAAGATGATGGCAAAACTAAAGGTTAACCAGTCGTTAGAAAAAAATAATCGGTACTTTGTCGCCATCATGATGAGCGGGATAATGAAAAGCCTTGGCAAGTAAACAACTGTGCTTTTAGTTGATCTGATTCCGATCCAGAGTAGATATACTAATACAATCCATACCCAAAAAGGAGTGCCGGCAATTACATGAAAAAAATACATGATCTATTCCGATTTTTTTATTGAAGAAAAGCGGTCTCTATTTAACAGAGTAATGCAAACGGTCCAAATTAGCAAAAGATATTAAGCAGAAATTAATGAAGTATCAAGCATACCAAATTATGTTGTTGGGTTATTGCCGACTGAGCAAAGAAAAGTTTGCACAACGATGGCGGCAACGCTTAATCTGAGCCATGATAAGATGTATCGCATCAGATGGGCAATAGATAGAATGCTTCCGTCGAACAGGAAAACAGTTTCTTGGGCTCGGCGAATGCCAAATGCAATCATTTGAAAAACAGCAACTACATAGTTTTTATGTCATGTGGGCTTATTCGATTGCCGAACTAATCACGCTTAATTATGCTTTCTCATCGACTGATGCTACCATCCGAAAGGTCAGGGACGCAAAAATCACACCCCGCAACATCTCAATCTTACTTGCTCGTCAGAACTCTCATGTTTTCGCGTAAGCTCTAAAAGTAGGGCGCTTTAACCCTTTTTCACAAAGCTCCTCTTTCTGGCTTTCGCGAGCTGGGTTTCATGAGCCGCCATTTTTTTAGTGGTGAATAAATAAAAAAATGGCCGAGCAGATACCAAAGAGCGCCACCGCGATACCGCACCATTTATTAATGCGCGCAAAGATTGCCGGATGGGTTGTTGGTCGAAAAATGGTGGTCAGTATCCCAAGAATAATCCACCAGATCATAGAACCGACAAATACGCCGCTGCTGGTCAAAATCAGCTCTGAAAGTT
>JAGVKP010000005.1 GCA_020050475.1 Candidatus Babeliales bacterium | reverse complement strand
CCGTATGCAACCAAGAGCGTCACCATTTTAGGCGCTACCGCTTGATCAGGAATTTTGACCGCCAGATGAAGCGGCGTATCACCATTTTTATTCGGCTGGCTTAAAAATTCGGCCAGGGTCCCCAGTTTTTGCTCTTTAAGCGACCGCGGGCCATAGAATATGAGGCTTTGCAAAAGCGGAAGCTGCTGCTTTTCGATCACTCGATGCTGCGCACCTCCACCATCGAATCGGCTGTAACTATTTTCACCTAATGAAGCATTACTGACCAGTAAAAAATCAAAAAGCTGCCAAAGTTCATTGGCAAATGATTTGCCAGCTAAAGAACTCAGGATCGTTGATACATTGCCTATTTTTTTAAACTTATCATCTTGTAAATTGAACGGCGTTTGAATAAAACTCTCGCGCGGATCAAGATATTTTTTTTCATAGCCAATCGGGCCTAATTTTATTCGCGGATCTTTTTTGATATTCTCAAGATGCTCAAGAAGATCTTCGTGCCTTTCTTTTGAAATATCGCTCATTATCCCTTGCATGAGCGTCACATCAGAGTCTATCAATGCACCGTTTACGCGCGTTGCGCACACTAATAACAGAAGAAAAGTATTTTTTTTCATTTTACAACCCCTTCATAGCTCATCTTAGATAACCATATTCGACGCAGCGGGTGCAATGAAGAAAAAAAAGAGCGCAGCTTTGTGCTGCGCTCACGACTGCGTGATTACTTTTTTTTATTTTGATAATTTATAAATCGTAATCTGGCTTGCAAGCTCTTGGAGCGAAAGTTTGAGTTGCTCAAGCTTTACCGTAAATAGGTCGATGGCCTCTCCTGCCTCAACCGCTTTGCGTGCTTTTTCAGCAAGTTCAAGCTCTTTTTTGAGTTGGAGCTCAACTACTTTAAGTAGTTCTTCTTCCTCTTTTCTCTTTTTCTCATCTTCTTCTTTTTGCAAGCGCTCGGCAAGCTCCTTGTCTGTTTTTGCAAGCAGTTCAAGGCGTTTCTTTTCTTCCTCTTGCTGCTTTTTAATTATTTCTTGCTCACGTTTTTGTTTTTCTGCTTGTTCTTTTTCTTTACGTATTCGTTCTTCTTCAAAGAGCTTCATTTGTTTTTCTTGCTCTGCGTATTCTTTTTTGATCAACGCTTCTTTTGCTTCACGCTCTTTTTTCTCTTTGGCCTCTTTTTCGGTCTTTTCTCGGTCCAATCTGATTTGAGGATCAATCATCTCTGCAATTTTTGGCTCTGTAGCTACCTCAGCTGGTTTGAGTTGCTTCTTATTTTTGATATCTATCTTTGCACCAGCTTTCAAAAGACGATCAATGACCTCTTTTGTTAGGGCCTCATTTAATTTTCCGCCAAAGCCCAAAAGACCACCTTCATAATACCCGGCTGCGGCAATGTGAAGCGGTGTATTGCCTAGTTCATCTTTGTGGTTTAAGAAAAAACCCTCATTCTGTTTGGTCATTTTTTTATGAGCAGTTTCTAATACAAATTTTAAGAGCTCGATCTGTTTATTTGTAACCAGAAAATGAAGCGCATTTTTGCCAATTTCCCGGACGTGCAGATCTGCGCGAAGCTCAATAAGTTGTTTGACAATCTCATCAACAATGTTTGGGTCTAATTTCGATTGGTCTCGTTTTAAAATATTGAGCAAGATGGCGTTGAACCCAGCCGCAAATGTGTCAAGATTTACAAAAGTGCCATATTTGGCATGATAAGCAGCTAAATTTTTGAGAGCTGTATTAATATTTTCAACTGTATCAGAAGATTTTGCCAAAGCGTCTACTATTTTTTTGATTTCATTATAGGCCTCTATTTGTTTTTTTTGTTGTTCGAGTTGTTCGTCCCTAGCTTTTATTTCTTCTTTTTTCGATTCTTTGTGAATAATATTTGCGATGCTTTCATTTTTTGAATTTGTGCCTAATTCTTTGGCCTTTTGATCAAGAGATACACCAGCTTTCAGCAATACTTCTAGTGCACCAGAATTTTCATTTTTAATAGCAATATAAATTGGAGTTTCACCGCTTTTATCAGGAGCTATCGGATCTACGCCTGCCTTAATAAGTAGTTGCAATATTTCATCAACATTTTCATCAAGAAAATGCTTGAGAGTAAAATGAATAAGATTATTTCCAAATTCGTCTTTCGAATCTTTTATCGATTCAAAATTGCCATCTTTACCAACTAAAACAGTAATGAATTTTATATTTTTTTTGACGATAGCATTTTTCAAGGAGTCAAATTCATTCCCTACTTTGTATGCCGGCACTTTTTCTTCAATAAAAAAAAGCAGAATAGGTGCCAAATCCTCCTCAATCTGAGACATTTTTTTATCTTTATCTAGGTCAAGAGAGGTAATTGTAGCTATACTGTCTTGAATTTTTTTACTCGATTCAAAAGGCTGAGATCTAAAATCAACTTTCTTATCAACCAAATCATTTTTGAGTTTTTTTATCTCACCAAATCCAGTCTGGATATTGGTAAGAGCCGTCGCCCTCTGAACAGATGTTGTTACGCTTTCGTAACGGCCAATATCATCCATCATTATCTCTAATAAAGTTCTCAACCTACCCTTTTTAAGGTATTCAGCAATACTCTTAGAATCAGGATATTCCCATTTAGTTAGCGGTTGCTTATCTTCAGCTTTTTTTTTAGCAAGCTCTAGATCTACATCTGTGACTTCGGTACCGGCATCTATAAGTTTTTTAACCCCTGATAAATTTCTTTTATTAATCTCACTTTCAAGAGTATTCATTGCCGCAGTATTTGCACAAAACAGCAAACCTAAAATACTTAATGTCACTTTCTGATTCATTCCACTCTCCTCATTTTTCTACTTAAGCCAACTTCCCGCCCAATGATGCACCGCATACGATTCATCTTTCTGCCATTCAGCCTGCGGACTATTTTTTTGCTCGTACCCGCACGGATAAAAATAGCTCGGCGGCAACAAAGCATCATGGAGATTATACTGCGCAGCATACTGCAAATACAGACGCGTAAAAAAGAGAGGGCCGGTTTTTAAGACAATCGGGCCTGAATGCGCCGTTTTTTCAAGCTCGGCAATTGCCTGCATTAAAAGTGGATGCCCGGGTGCGGCCCCAATGACCGCTATCCCTAATTGCAAATACGCGGTATCAAGCGATTGCATACCAATATACAGATCGCAAAGATCATGCAGTTCATCAAACGGCTTTAAACATTCTTCATCAATATCGACATACAGGCCGCCGTAGCGATATAGAATTTCATAGCGCCAAATATCAGCTTTTTGCCCAAAGTTGGTCGCACTTTCAAAAAGATCTTTATTAATAAATTCATACGAGGCCGCATCATCATCGGTCCACAATTGGTACTGCCAATCCGGATGCTTTTCCTGCCATGAAGCACACCAAGCGCGATAGCAATCAGGCAATTGCCCCCCCAACCATATTTGATGAATAATCTTGGGAATGCGCGATTGACTTGCTGGCTTAAACGTAGCTATTTTTTCATACAGCTGCTGGCAGCGGCGCAAAAAAAGATGCGCATACTCTTGGTTAATCCAGCGCGATTGATACGTTTGCCAATTAAGCGACTGCCAAAAATCGACGAGTTGAAATGCAAAACTAGAGCTGCTCAGTAGCATGAGCGGTAAAATTATCCTGCCGTACGTGCGATTCATGCGCCTCTTTCATTTTTTTAAACCATTCATACGTTTTTTCCAGCCCGTCGCGCAACGAAGTAGTCACCTGCCAACCAAGTGCCGTAAGTTTACTTACATCAAGGCGCTTGCGCGGTGTGCCATCCGGATACGATGCGTCAAAAATGAGCTCACCTTCATACCCAACGACTTCTTTAATGAGCTGCGCTAGTTGCGCAATCGTTACCTCCTGGCCACTTGCCAGATTAACCGGCGTTGATTCATTATACGTATGCATAATATGAAGCAATCCATCGGCACAATCATCGACAAATAAAAATTCGCGCAATGCTTTGCCGGTACCCCATACCAAGACGTGTGGTAATTGGCGCAGTCGCGCTTCATGAATTTTGAGCATAAGAGCCGGAATGACGTGCGAACTTTTGAGATCAAACGTGTCTCCCGGACCATACAAATTCGTCGGCATGACGCTGATAAAATTGCAGCCATATTGCGCGCGATACGCTTCAGCCATTTTAAGGCCGGCGATTTTAGCGATCGCATACGGTTCATTGGTCGGCTCAAGCGGACCGGTCAATAAATACTGTTCGCAAATTGGTTGCGCGCAATCGCGCGGGTAAATGCAAGAGGATCCTAAAAAAAGAAGTTTTTTGACTTGAGCAGTATACGCTGCATGAATTACGTTTGCTTCAATCATCAGATTATCGTAGATAAATTCAGCGCGCCGCTCATTATTTGCTTTAATCCCGCCCACTTTTGCCGCAGCTAAAAAGACGTACTCTGGCCGCTCAATTTCAAAAAAATGGTTCACCGCCTGCTGATTGCGCAGATCAAGCTGAGCAAAACTGCGTACTAGCAGATTTGAAAATCCGTGCACGCGCAATGCGCGACAAAGTGCGGAACCCACCAGCCCTTCATGGCCAGCGACATATATTTTT
>JAGVKP010000089.1 GCA_020050475.1 Candidatus Babeliales bacterium | reverse complement strand
TTTTCATTACATATAACAACGTTGCAAGCAGGGGACGGGATTCACTTTAATCAAGTCCCTACGCAAGCAACTGCCATTATTGATCTTCGCATAGCTCCGTCAATACGCGTACAAACCGTACGTGAAAAAATTGAAACTATAGTTGCACAGTATCAACCATCTCAAGTAAAACTTCTTGCGTGCGCTCAAGATAGTGATCATCGCGACCAGCAAAAAAGATCTGAGTACCATCTCATTGTCGATATTTTACGCACGTACAATCTCAAATCAGTTGCATTGACCAGTAATTTCGCTTCAGATTTGAGGTATTACTTGATGTCTGGCATCGCCGGTATCGGCCTTACACCATGCACCAATAAATCACTTTTGCATGCACAAGATGAAAAGATTT
Organism: Candidatus Babeliales bacterium; assembly: GCA_020050475.1. Lineage (GTDB taxonomy): Bacteria > Babelota > Babeliae > Babelales > JACPOV01 > JACPOV01. The sequence continues at coordinate 6,203 of JAGVKP010000089.1, read as the reverse complement.
CAATTACCGATCTTGAGCGTGGGCGATCAATTTTTATTGATATTATAAAAAGTTTATGCAGATGAAAGGCCGAATGTGATACTTTTTCTCTCTTTGTGCGCCGAACAGCTTTTTATGCATTTTCCGCTGATTGCCGGAAGCGCCCTGAGCCTGTCGCTCCTCAAGCTTCCCGACTTAAGCTTAGAAACAGCGTTTGTCTGCGGTGCACTCATAAGTAGTAAAATCATGCTGCTTTCAACATCAGTCGGAACAATCAGCGTTGGATTGGCAGGCGTAAGCAGCCTGCTTGCTGGAAGCGCCGTTGGCCTTTGTTCGAGTTTACTCACGACTCAGTTGGCCATCGCTCATCTGCTCTCTGCCATTTTAACGTTCGGCATTTTTCAGGCAGGCTATCATCTTAGTGGCACCTATGTTTCGCTTGCGCACGTTTCTCGCTTTGCTCAATTTATTCCGCTCTTTCAAGCTCACGCTGACCTTGCACTACTCATGATAATTTTTAGTGCTTGCAGCGCACTCGTTTTCTTTTTTTACCAAACAGAGCTTGCTTATGCGATGGCTTTTTATGGCATGAACCCACGTATGCTCAAATTCTATCGAATCAACCAAAATTTCGTTATTATAACCGGCCTGATTATAGCAAACGCGCTCGCCGGATTTTCAGGCTTTTTAGTTGCACAGACAACCGGCTTTGCCGATAGCGCAATGGGATACGGGAAAATACTGATATGCATTACCAGCATTTTGCTCGGGAAACTTATCTACCAAAAAAATCATTTTTCATTCTTCGTGCCCCTCGCCGGATCGGCAGCTTATTTTGCTCTGCAGCAATTTCTGATACAAATCGGTATCAATCTCAACTATTTCAGCGCCGTGCAAGCAACAATCATAATTATTCTCTTGGCTTTTCGATCATCACGCCTCAAACAAAACACCGATTTTCTAGGAGTTTAATATAATGAGCACGCGATCAGTACGAATCGATAATCTTACTTTTGCATTTACAGCAGATCAAAAACCGTTTTTTGAAAACGTAACTCTCGAGCTACAACCAGGAATAGTCACCTATATAATGGGAAGTAACGGTTCCGGAAAATCAACCCTTTTTCGTATTTTGAAGGGAGAGTTAAGACCGAGTGAAATTATTTCAGGTTCAGTTTCGATTAATGGAATAACGTATCCAATTATAAACAATACAATCCCAATAGAGCTAAGTAATCAAGTAGCTACGATCGCTCAGGACATTTCATTAATGCTTGCCCCCCAAATGACTTTACAAGAACATCTTAAGCTTGCTGCAGCTTCATCAAAACCCGGCTTTTCATTATTTGACCGCATAGTACCCAAAAATACCGTACGGTTTTCATTGCCCTCAAATGCGCTCATCTCACACCTATCCGGCGGGCAAAAACAGCTTCTTGCTCTCATGATGGTTCTCCAAAAACCGGTGCATATTCTTCTTTTAGATGAACCGACATCAGCACTGGACACACAAAACGCTGGTCAGGTATTTGAAGCCCTCCATGAAATCACTGTAAAACTGAATCTCATTACCCTTGTTATCACGCATGACGAGTTGTGTGCTGATCGCACTAATAAGCGCATACTTCACATTGAACGAAACTCATCAGATTCGCGGATCACCATTTATTAGATGATCGGCCATTGATGCAAGGCCATTTTTTCTAGTGTTGCAAAAAGTGCCTTAAAATAACTGTTTTTACCCCCTTATAATTGCTGGACCGTAGGCCAATTTAATAAACTGATTGGTAGTGGCTTAAGCATCACTATGAGCTACAAATTTTGAATACAAAAAAAGGTAAAATTGTATGAAGCTAAAAAATCATTTTTTTGTGATCACATTGCTCGTAGCATTCGTTATCCTCTCATTTGGAAACCTTGCACAGGCTTTTACGGTTCAAAACAAAACAGCTCAAGCAATTGACGTTGAATTGCGGCTTGGCACAAGCGGCTTTATCAGAGGCAACTATAATGTAAAAAGCGTGCGCATTGATAGTTTGCAAGCAGGTGAAAATCGATCAATAGCATACGGAAAAAATCTACCAGGCTGGTGCGTGCAAGGTGTAAGCGTAAATTCAAAGCGTGCAGAGTTCCGTGATATGGTGTATTCGAAAGAATGCAACATGAATGATGTGAAGATTGAGTATGCTGATGGTAAATATATCGCAACAGCTGAATAAGGATAAGCTCATGAAAAAATTACTTATTTTTTTGAATCTCGCGGGATTAATTACCCTTGGTTCATCACTTTATGCGTATACCTTCAACGTAACCAATAAAACGCCACAAACGATCACTGTACAGCTGGGCATGATAGGCGGCAAATTAATGCCTCCCTTCAGTCTCCGTTCAGCGGAGCGCCAATCGATTTACTATGGTGGTTGGGATATTGGTTTATGCGTTCAACAGGTGCTCGTTAACAATACCAACGCAAAACCGAACGTTGCGCCCGGCGTTCCGGGATGCGGTATACGGACGCTCGTTATTGGCCAAAACGATGACGGCTCATATACCGTCTATGCTGATTGGTAATTTTTTAATTACGATAAAAAAGGATTAGAAAATGAAGATGCTTAAAAAATTAATTATAGCTGCTACTTTGTCAACAGCTATCCTGACTGAATTAAATGCAGGAAGCGGCGCGACTGCCGGTGTTCTTGGCGGTATTGGTGGTTTTGCTCTAGGTACTGCAATTGCCAATAGGCCGCGGAGAGAATATCGCGAAGTAGAATATGTACAAGCCCAACCGCAAGTGCAGTATATACAGCAGCCGGCATACCAGGATAGTGGAGAGTCTGCACGACTCAGAAAAAAACTGCGCGAAAAAGATGATGAGCTTGATGAACTTAAGGGTGATCTTAATGACCTTCGCCGCGAAATGAGACAGCTCAAAAAAGACCTTGATTTTAAGCAGCAGGAGATTTCGTCGGTAGCAGCAGAAGGCAGAGAGGCAAGGCGTACTGCAGTCGAAGCTTCATTAAAAAAGTAACTAATAACGATTGCTACAGGCTTTCGTCCATCTCCTTTTGAGGAGCTTTAGAAAGTTTGATGCTCACCTGAATAAATGAATTGTGTGGGCTAAAAACTATGAGGCAGTCGGCTGATCCTTTTACAAAATACAGAATGGTATCAGTCGATTGCCATTTGGCCTTGGCAATCCATCCTTCCCGCTCCATCTGTAATTCATAAAAACGTACTCCATTTTCAACTGAATTTCTGAGTTGATAATCGATCTGCGTCGTCGCCTGATAGGTGGTTACGGAAAAATTTCGCGCACCGACGTAAAAAGGAATATCGCTGAACCGCGCTTCATCCTCTGAAACGTAACCGGAACAAACCCTCTTAAGGCTACCGCGCTTGGTGCATGATGGAATAATCAAAAGACTTAAAAATACAGTAAAAACCAGTAGGCGTTTTTCTAATACCATTTACTGATGCAAACTATACGCGAGCTGTTTTTCTGATGCGTTCGTTCGTTTTGCTCAGGATATCTTCTTGTACGCGAGCTGATTTACCAACACGTTTTCTCATGTAATAGAGTTTCGCGCGGCGTACTTTTCCCTTGCGGATAAATTTAATCGACTCGATGATGGGAGAATATAAAGGAAAAATACGTTCAACAGGAACGGAATTGACACTGATTTTACGGATCATGAATGTTGAAGATGCACCGTTTTCATGGCGAGCAATGACATCACCTTCAAAAACTTGAAGGCGTTCTTTATCACCCTCTTGTATGCGCTGAGAGACGGCAATCGTATCGCCAATATTGAACTCTGGGTATTGAGTATCTCTCACGCCAATCTCACGAATTGTTTCACGTGTATATTTTGCTGCCTTCATGAAAGCATCCTTAAACTGTTTTTTGCAATAAAAATCATTATAACTGCCAGTATAGATCAAAAAAAGAGCTCTGCCAACACCATTAATGCCGCTTGTAATGCAAGCCCAACCACCGATCAAAAACGATTGCGACTGCTGATCGTACCGAAAGGTGATTAAAATCGGTCAATCCATCAATCGGATCCAGTACAAAATCTGCCCGGTCAACCAGATCCTGACTCAGCCCTTTGCCAGTGCCAAAGAGAAAAAGGACCGGTTTTTTGAGTGCCCAAACGACACCCTGTTCATTATAGGTAATGCGGTTGCCTACCATGCGATCTGATTCAACCGCTAAAATGATGGGCTTACTGCCCTCGAGTTGCTCAATAGCAGCCAGTACTTCATCAAAAGAGCTGAGCATCCGCACCCGCTTTAACGCCTCGTGACGGTGCTGATTATAGGTCACGCCACCGCCCTCAAGCCAAAAATCAAGGAGCGTTTGTACAACTTGTTGCTGATCTTTCAGCGGCGTCACAATAAAATAGTTTTTAATACCAAAAGTTCGCCCCGAGCGCGCAATATCATGAATATCCATTGAGGTTACCGAAGTAGTGCCAACCTTATTGTCAGGCAGCATAACCTGCGTGTGCATTAAAACGGCATAGTGATTCGGGAGAACATTAAGTACTTCCTCCCGCTCCTGCGGTTTCAGCTCGTGACTCGAGAGCCACTCAAAATTATGTATGACCGTTTTTCTGATAGCTTGGTCACGTCGCCAGGCATCCATTGCAGCATGATTACCTGAGCGTATGATTTCTGGCACCTCACGATTTTTCCAGACTACTGGCGAGCAGTAAGCAGGATAGTCAAACAATGGACCGGAAAACGATTCATGCGCAACCGATGCAGCTTTACCAATAACTCCAGGAATAAGCCGCAAAAGACCTTCAGTAAGTACCATAGCCGGCAAATCTCCTCCCATGAGGACGTAATCTCCTAGGGAAACGACCAGGTCAGCATACTCTTCTTCAACCCGTGCATCCATGCCTTCATAACGGCTGGTTACCAGCATCAGATGCCCTGCCTTTTCTGCCTCATGGGCTATCGAACGCAAAAGGTACTGATCAAGCTTTTTGCCCTGCGGTGAAAAAAATAGTTTATATGCCTTGCCAAGACGATTTTCAGTATCATCAATCGCAGCTCCCACCATCTCTGGGCGCATGACCATACCGGCACCATGCCCAAATGCTGGCGCATCGACGCGCTGCTTTGGCGGGCAAAACGAAAAATAATTGACAAGCTCAAAACGAACCTTGCCTTGCTCAGATGCACGACCAACAATACTTGTTTGTAAAAATTGATCGTAAAGTTGAGGAAAGACGGTTAAAAAAGAGACATTCATTTAGGATACGACATCCACCACGACCTCTTTTTCGGCCGGAGTGTACAGGTGAACCAAAGAGCGTATCGATTTGATGACACGCCCCTCTTTACCGATAACACGTTTAAAATCATCTTGATTGACCGCCACTTGGACAACCACACGATGATCCTCATGAAAAACCTCGACTTTGACCGCCTCAGGTTTTTCTACGAGTTCTTTAACGAGATGCTCAACAAGCGGCTTAATCATATTATGCGCCTACTTGTGAGCTTTTTTTCTGTAATTTATACAGGCGTTTCACCGTATCAGAAGGCGTTGCCCCTTGAGCGATCCACGCGTCGATACGATCTTTGTGAAACTGAATCATTTTGCCCGTTATTGGATTATACGTGCCAAGATCTTCGATGCATGCACCATCACGTTTTTTGCGAGAATCAACCGCCACGATACGAAAATAAGGTGCATTTTTCTTGCCCACGCGAGCCATGCGAATTTTAACTGCCATTGGTGGCAATCCTTTCAAAAAGTAGGTACTGCTATCAGGTGTCTAAAAAGGAAATTTTCCCGATTTGCTTATAAGTTTAACAAATTGCTGCATTTGTTCAAATTCAGCAATCATGGTATTAATCTCACTGACCGGCACCCCAGAGCCTTTGGCTATCCTTTTTCTGCGAGAACCATCAAGAAGTTTATGATTAATGCGCTCTTTAGGAGTCATTGAGTTGATAATAGCCTTAAAACGCCTCAATTTTCGCTCCCCTTCAGCCATTTTTTCCTTATTAAGCGCCGCCCCTGCAGCGCCAGGAAGATATTTTACCACCTGGGCAAAAGAGCCCATAGAGTTCAGAAGCTCAATCTGGCTGGCAAAATCGCTCAGGGTAAAGGCGCCTCGTGCCATATTTTTTGCCGCTTTTTCCTGATCGGCCACTTTGATCTTTTCCTGCGCCTTTTCTAAGAGCGTCTGGATGTCTCCCATACC
>JAGVKP010000052.1 GCA_020050475.1 Candidatus Babeliales bacterium | reverse complement strand
GTAATCCCAGCTATAAAATAGCTCAAGAATCAAAAACGAAACTTCTTTCTTTTGGGATTGATCCGGATCAAATGAATCCGTTGAAGATAGCGTGTATTGCCGTGCTTAATGAAAAATAATGTTTTTAACTTTTGTGTGGTTTAACTTTTTAGGGGATTTATGAAAAGACTATTTTTACTTTCGTTATTGATTGCAGGGCCATTGGTGGCTATGGAGCAGCAGAACAACAATAATAATTCGGTTGATAAGGCAATTGTATGGACGCAGCGTACGCTGTTGGGAATTTCTTCTCTAACGCTTCAAAATAATACAGGTGCTTTAGAAGAACTTTTCGCTAAATCGAAAACTGGTGCTGCCGTAAAACCTGAACATCTTAATACTTTGCGTCAAGCAGGCTTGATTCCAAACAATACACTTGCTATCCCAAACGAAATTCGTTGGATTGTTAATAAGATGGAGCAGATGCGCGAGCAATCTCAACAAGCTCAACAGCATCAAACGAATAGTAAATAAGTAACTTTATTAAAGATCAAGTTATGAAGGCAGTTCCTTTTTAGGGGCTGCCTTTGCTATTTTTATAAAAAGGAGAAAGCCATGAACTGCGCATTATATCTCTTTCTTTTCACTATTTTTTTGCCGTCTTTCTGCCTGTATAATGCAAAATCTTCGTTGCTTGAAGAGAAAAATGAGCAGCTGCGATCGGCGGTCGAAAATCACTTCTATACGTTGGTGTGGCGTTCGCAAGATGGTAGTAGGGTATCAAAACAGGCGCTTAACCTTTTTGCTAGATGGTGTAAAAAGCCGGAACAGATTCATCCAGATCGTACATCAGCTTGCGAACTGCTTATGAATCGCGGCTTGACTGGTCCGAAAGTCTTTGCGATAGGGCGCGAGCTTTTGGGTCTAGATAAAGAAAATCCATAAAAGTAGCTGACTATTATTTAGCAAGGGGAAGGGGTATATGAAGCATTGGAACAATTTCCTGATAGGATTTCTGGTTGGATTGACGCCAGCACAGCAGCAAAACGTCGTTACCGGATTTGCAATAGGGTTACAAGAAGCGCTTAACCAACCGAGCAATTCTGGTATACTTGAGCCGTCTGATAAAAAAGCACAAAATCAGCAAAAAAATGAACTAAAAAAAAGCAGTAATGAAGCGAGTATTCAATCAGCTAAAAAAACACCGAAACGCCTCAAATCGAAATTATGATGAAATACAGACACCTCTTATCGATGCTTGTTGTGATTTCTTCTCATTCCGTTTACACGACGGGAAAACTTACTGAGCGGCAAAAATTGATCTTCAAGTTGCAAAAACTTGTTGACCAAAATCTGCCCTATTCCATGCAGCGGACGGTTGCCTATGCCGAACTTTATACCTCAGTTTATTATCCACGATATCAGATTAAAAATGAGCACAGCTTGGCAATTTTAAGGACTATGAAATTCATAGAGCAGAATGAAACCAAGGTGAATCGAGCAAAAGCAGACACTCTGAAAGTGCTCTTTCGGCAGCCCTCAAAATTATAGCTTTTGAAAGAGAATATCGTACGGCTCAAATTGTGTGCTATTTTTACTACAATTTGAGCCGTATAGTTGTGCTAAGCGTGCTGAGGGCGCAAAAAAAATCTAGTGCATTGCATAGTGCTATATCTTTGGGAGTGAAATAAATTCTTGATAAGCATCTTTTTTAATACCAAATTTTGATTCGCCTCCCCAGCGATCATTGACAATAGTTTGAAGCAGTGATGTAAGCGCCTTTGCTTCTTGATCATCTTTTTGCTCTCGGTACGCTTCGATTACTTTGATCATTGCTAATACATATTCTGATCTAATTCTCCCTGATGTAAAAAAGATTATTGGATTATCAGCAAGCGTGTTACGGACTGCTTTTTCGATTGAACGCAAAGAGGTTTTTTTCTTTGCCAATTGTGAACGTAGGTTCTTTAATTTGGAGTTGATTGCGTCTTCCTGTTCATTGGACCTGCGGGAAAGTGTAACCCCCAATTGGCGTTCGTCTTCGGGCAAGAGAGCCTTTTGGAGGTTTAATACACGGTAGGTTGCGATTATAAGATTAACGAGCTTATTATCCAGTATTTTTGATTCATCATACAAGATTTGTATTCCACCAACATGATCGTAAAGACGTTTAAAAAGATCATAAAATTCAGTAGCCGTATTAGAATTTGATTGTGATTTTGAAAATTGTGAGACTAATGATAAAAAAATATTTTTTTGTGTCTCGTAAAATGCTTGATCAAGCGGCACACTATACTGATCTATTTTTTCATTGATGAGCCCTATCTCATTTTCAAGTCGCGAACGCGCTTCTTGGAGCGCGTCTTGTTCAACGTAGTCAATACCAGACCGACTGGCAAGTTTTTCTAAATTTTGCTCGAGAAGGTTGCGATATTCCTTTAGATTAGGCAATGTGATTAAATTTCCGGTTGCCTTAGTGGGATCGATAACATCTTGGATGCTCGTTGAGACAATAATTCTATTTGCAAGTCTATCAATTTCTGGGATTATTGCTTTGCATGCGGCATTTTGTAAAAAGCTCATTAAAATTATTTGATAAAGATAACGCATAATAAATTTCCTTGCTTAGTTAAAGATCCATTACTTCTTTATACAGATTACTGTTTATTTTAAATGCTTCGTTTGCCCGCCAGCCGTTACGCACAAGACCTTTTAATCGTTCTTTGACGTTGCTCAGTTCGTTGCCGAATGCTGCAGATTTATTTTTGATAAGCTCGAGCATGTTACGTACGTATGCATTGCGCAGGCCATAAGAGGCGTAAAAAAGTGGATTATGCTCTAGAAGAATTCCTCTGAGTTCGCGATAAGCAGGCATTGGTGCAAGGCGTATTGTTTTATCAATTTTGTCAATAAGGGCGGCCACTTTTTCATCAAATTGTTCGTCGCGTCTTTTTATCTTAGGATTTTTTTTTAAATAATCTTCCGGATTTTTTGTATCGAGCATAATAAGATGGAGGCGATTGGTTGCTAAAGTAAGATCGGTCAAAGATTCATGAATTTCCGGTAAGGCGGAGTATGCAAATCTCAGCCGAAGATCAACAAGTTGGTTTAAAAGTGTTTCAAATGATTTTGCTACATTTTGTGTGTTACCTTGTTTAATTGCCGAAGCAACAGGATTCATGAGGCCCAAAAAGCGCTCACGAGCTTCAACAAAAAGAGAGGCGAGTCTTTTTTTTGCCTCGTCAAGTAATTCTTTCCTAGGCGTGACTGTTTCTAAAATACTAGACAATCGACTCTTATAAAAAAGGTTTCGAAATTCGTATGTAGGAATAGCGTTTGTGGATTCCTCAGCAAAGATAAGCTTATAAAGCGCGTTTGCGTACGCTTCTTTTATTTCAACAATCATAAGCAATGCTGGTGAATTAGCGTAACGATGTACAAAATTTTTGAGAAATTGCGTATTGTCGTTTTCATTTTTTATCTTTGAAACCAGTATTGTGACGTACTGGGAAGGGCCACGCTGCTTTTCGGTATTTGTTAGTTGTGCAATCATTCGATTTATTGATTCAACAAGGATAGAAAAATCTATTTTTAATTCTTCGCTTACCTTTGGCTTTTCTAATTCTTTTTTAAGAAGATCAAGAAATCTTTCGAGTGTGTCCATAAAAACTTGCTGTGATTTATCTTTACTTAATGCAAGATAAGCCGATAGGAGTTGATCATTGATAAATTTAATCAAATCAGTCTGATAATCAGAGTTAGAAATGCCAATCTTAAAAAGAGCTTCGAGAGCAAATTCGTTTGATGCTTGTTGTCTTGCGCTTGGTAAATGAGCAAGTTGAGTGTTGATTTTATTATACGCATTAAGTGCTGTATCAAAACTGCTTTCATTTGCTATACCAAGTTTTTCAAAAGATGTTTGGCCATGTAAAAGTTGTTGTTCAAGAGTGCCGGCTTGTTGCCCAAATAGCGTTAGTGTTATAAGTGGAACGCTGCCTATTTTTAAAAAATTAATAAAACGCACAAGCGGTCTCCTTTTTTTGAGTGAATCGAGAGTTATAAAAACTTTTTTTTCAGAAAAAGTCTCGTGCATTTTTTCGTCAAAAAGCAAGAATTATATCGTATTTTTTTGATAAAAATGCCGAATAAAAAAATCAAAATAAAAGATACACGTATGTTTTGTGTAATCAGCTAATTATATGCTGATGAAAAATTTTATTGGCGTACTCGTCTGCTTGACGGCAGTAGATTTGCCGTATTTTTAGCCTTTTGGTTTTGCGGTGGCTGTTTTTTTTTCTGTGGATGCGGTGACAAAACGATCTTCAGGATTGAAACGCTTTTCTTCTTTTTTAAGTGTGTCGATTTTTCTGTTTTTGTACTGCTGTGGTTGCGTTTTTGATTTTTTTGCATGGGGCAACTGCCCAAAAAGAAAAATCGTTGATAAACTGAGAGCGAGTGCCAGTAGAAGTTTCGGTATATTCATATGATTCCTTTTATAGAAAATTGATCAACCTCTAGTGTATCGCATTCAGTAGTCTACGTGATATCTTTTTTTCTGCTTACGCTAATTGTCTGCTCCACCAGATGGAAATCAAACTGACAACTGCGAGCGCAATGAGAGCGCCACTGATGACTCCTGGATACGCATTAAAGGTAAGCTGCTGGACGACTTGGCAAACCACAAACGTACCGATGACATAGGGCAGCGCCGGTCGATAATGACGCAGGTACCATGCATAAAGAACACTCACTATAATGGCAAAAGATGTCGCGGGAACGATCCAGGATGCAATACTGTGAATTTCTGTCGCTTGATTGACGACAAAAAGACCGGCAATGAGTATGCATCCCAGGAGGCGATGGCGGCGCCAATTGTTTGTCAGCATATCAGCTGCGCACGTTATGAGTAAAAGAGCAATCATTGACGAAATAAACGGATTGATAATACCGCCGACAAATCCTAATGCCGGGCAGTGCGCTCCGGCAAAGCGATAATCGGGAAAAAGAGGAATTGGTGATAATAATGCCGCCGTCATAAGTGAGCGTACGGCCGTTACGATTAATCCGGTAGCGCAGCCGACAAAAAGATATTCATGCCAGGTGTGACGATGAGAAACGCGCTGCCAATGCAAGCTAGCTACGGCGGCGCCAATACCTAAGCTCACGGCGTACATACTAATTTGTAAAAGCATACGACCAATCATGGTCCATTGCTGATGCAGATACGGTTCGCTGGTTACAAATGTCGCTTCAATGAGCGGCCAGACATTTAAAAGCTGGCCAATTCCTTTAATGAATACCATACCTGCAATAACAAAAAAGACATGATAAGGGATGCTCATCCGGCGCCAACGGCGTGCTATAATCAGGCCAAAGACCGCGAGTGCTCCAATTAAAATCATCTTGGCATACAGGGCGATAATATGGTAAATAGTTTCTTTTTCCTGCTGTGTCCGCTGCCATGATTCAGGAACAAAAATGAGGCGCTGGTAATCGGCTACGGTGTCACCACTTAAATCTACCTGAAAGCGAGCCTGCCCTTCAGGCAGCACCACGTTTGTATCCTGGTACTTAAATACCCAGTCAGTTCGCTCTGGTTGCTTTGTTGATTCGGCACTGATTTTACTGAGCATTTTTGGATCAACGGTATATACTGAGTTGAAAAGTTCATGTACTTTCTTTTCAGCCGTAGGTTCTGCTAAGTTAGCGCCAGGAAGTGATTCTGGTACGATATGCGTTACGCGCTTGAGTTCTCCTGTGCCGTCAAAATAAAAGCGATATTCCTCGGCTCGCGCGGTTAGATCTCCGGTAAATTGGGCAACACGCGCAATCCAATAAGCCGGAGGCAAATAGGTGCCCATGAGCTTGGCAAATTGATTACGTGCCGTCTGCCAGATAAAAAGATCCGGCTGCCCTATTGAGACATCGCTGAAGATAATCCGATGCCACGGTTCAGCTGCCACTAATGGGTACTCTCTGTTAATCAGTTCGTCTAATGACTGCTCAATAACTTTTTTTGGTTGGCGGAGGGACTCGTTGTCGTGAATAAATCGGGTGGTAGCAAACCAACAGGCGGCAGCGCCGATGCTTGCCAGTGCCAATAAAAATCTGCCAGCGCGGGGTATGGTTTGCGGTTCGTGTTCTTCTTGCTCTTCATAGTCACTAGAATCGTCACTTAGTTTTGGACGCCATGCGCTATTGTACGCAGATGATCCTGCCCGATGTGGTCTGCCATATCGGTATACTGCGTACGCAATAATCCAGAGCGGTGCAAGGCTACAAAAAACGACTATCATTTTATTAATCATCATGCCGTGTGCCAAAAAGAGTGGCAGCGCAAACCAGAAAATATCAAAAAGTGTATGGGTGAGCATAGCTGGCAGAAGACCATACACTAAATAGAGTCCGCCAAAAATAAAGGAAGGAACAATAAGCTCGACGACGCGGGTATATGCCGGTTGTGCGGCATAGTTGGCGTGCGCTGCACCAAAAATAATTGCTTGCGCAATAAAGGCAATCGCTATGAATAAATTTCGTTTGCCAAATCGTTGGCCAATAAGTGCGGCACCGGCAAGTGGTATTGCGCGAAACAGTGCCTCTTCCATACAGCCGGCCATAATTGATTGAGATAGAGAGCTGAACCATGGCGCGTACGTAGCAATAATATTTGGATTTAAAAAAGTCTCTGATGGATTCCACCAGCCAAGTATCTGATGCGCAAAAGCATAAAAACCGATCGAATAGGCCAGCGTAAAGCCAATAAGAAGATAACTGCCGATGGTGCGACCAATTACTTGCCAAGAACTGGCAGTCTTATTTTTAAACAGCTGCCACAAAATAAGATGATTCTTAAAAGCTGTGCGAGATAGTCCTTCCGCGATAGTAAAAATGAGGGTCAGGAGTGCAGAATAAAGAAGAAATTGCGCAATAATGCTTGAAAAGAGCCCCAAAAGAAATGCTGTAATACTGAGCGCCGTTTGGTATTCCATCCATGCAAGTGGCAGTTCATTGACCTCATTGAGTGCTTGCAAGGATGCTATAATGACAGCAAAAATAGCGGCTGGTTGCCACCAGAGTGCATTCTGATGTACCAGATATGCAAGCCCGAGAGTGCATCCAACGCCGATGTATAAAAGCGCCATAATAAAAAGAGAAGCAAAGGCGATCGTGTTATTTGAAGATCGCATATGTTCATATTCGCGTGTAAATGTTTCCGGTACCTTTATGCTATATGAAAGCTCGGTAAAACGGTCGCCGCTGATGCCAAGAGTTAGTCGGTACGGTGCATCGGCAATTTTTTTACCGATACGTTCGTAGGCAAAATGGTGATCGATCCGCCCGCTTATTTTTTTTTCTTGCGACGATTCGGCACGTTGGTATTGATCAAATAAAATGCCCCAATATGTTGATGCTTTGGTTTCAGCAATCATGCGTGCCTGCTGGGCATCTAACGCCGCACCGGAGTCATTTTCTGATAGGATCTCTTGAAAGCCGTACGGTCTACCATCTGGCATGAAATAGACTGCCGTTTCTTGGGTGGTTTGTGTTTTGAAATGACGTATTTTCCAAAAGTACGGATTATACCAGCCTTCATCAATAACGGCAGTCACGGCGGATACGCCGCCTGCTTTCAGCTCAATAAAATTTTTCGTTTCGCTATCGGTTTCAAATGAAGCGGCTTGCGAAAAATCTTTCGGTCCCCAGCCATGCTTGAGTGCTTCAAGAGATGCTTTTTTGAGCGCTTCATGGCGTGTCATTGAAATATTGATATTGAGCAATGCAAAGGCATAAGGAAAAAAATGATGCGCAAAAAAAAGCCCACCTGAAAAGGTGAGCGTTAATAAAATCCAAAAAATAGGTGATTTTGATGAGATCGATGACGCGTTCATTAAACTCCTTACGCAATAATTCCCGCTTCAGTTTAGCGATCGGTACTGACCGCGTCTAGAGTTTCGCATACCGATCTATTTTTCTGTCAGTAATGTAATATTTCTCTTGGCCAGAATCGAACGAAGTTCGTTGGCGTGAGAACGTGATCGCCTATTTGTTCTACGATTTTTTGTTTCTTTAGCTATTTGATCAAACGATCCCACCAGTTTTTCTATTACTCCAAGATCATCCTGTGAAAGATTTGCAATATGTGTTTCTTCTGGAATGGCGCTTGAAGGATTATGAATGTAACTAGTTTTTATCTTGGCAAATCTTTCCATAAGTTTTTGAAGCTGATCTTCATTACTGAGAATTGAGCCGAAGGTTGCTATTGCTATAATAGCAATAGCTCTATTTCTGAAAATCATTTGTTATCTCCGAATAAAATGATAATGATTTTCAAATGGTACAAAATAAGGAAGGCTAACTCAAGAGATTTTTTACCTAGTGTAATTTTTCCAAGCAACGTACATTGAGCTGGTCTTTTTTAGGCTTCAATGTTTGCATGATAGAGTGCTCATTTTGATTAATGTTTGAAAGTGTCTGAAGCGTCGAACCTATTGCAAGACTTATTTTTGCATTATTAAAATTAGCGGTAAGGGTAAGCTGTTTGAGCTGCGGTATAAGTTTTCTTTTTGTATCTTTACATGCCGCTACTTCCAATGGGATGCGGCGTATCCTCATTTTGTTGTAGCGCAATTTACGGTCTGCTCGATCTACGTATAAGTTGAGCCGATTGAGCATGCTATGTGCTTGTTCAACATCAAATCTCGTGAGGCTTGCGGGCCTGCGTAATTTTTGTCCAAAAAATCGCGTTTCTCGATGGCGCTTGCGAAAAAAAGCTTTAAGCATTTTTCGATTACGAATAACTGCGGTAAGTTGTTGCTGGTCTTCGGTGATTGTTTTTTGCTTTTGGATAATGGTTTGCTGTATTTCGCTTATTGAATTGAGAAGATTGGCTATTTTTTTGACGTCCTGTTCTGTCGGAGGGGTAAAAGGTTGATTTCTCTCTGCTGCTTGCCCGGAAAAATCAAGCCTGCGTGCTGCTTTTGTGTGTAATCGTTCCATTGTCAAGCTCGGCACAAAAAAGTTTGTCAGATATACCACGAGGCAAAGAGCTATTTTTTCAGCGAGTTTCATGGCTGATCCCGATTTCCTGCAGTAGTTTTATCGTTTTTTCGAGTGTCTGCATATGTATCTTTTCTGACACAATTTTTTGTTCAATCTGTTTTTTTTGTTTGCGCCAAAATTTATCAATACTCCTATGATTTTTCAACTGGCGTAGGGTTATCGGTTTTGAAAGCTGAAAATCTTTAACTTGCTCTCTGAGAGTTTTAATATTAATTTTCGCGGCTGATGATGGTATCGAAAGTCCGTTTCTTGACGGATGTAGTTTGATGGCATGGTGACGCGCAGCAATCCCTTCAATAAGTACGCCACCTTTTTTGAGCTGATTTTTAAGCTGCTCGATCTCAGCCTGGTTTTTTTTAAGCTGTTGAGTGGCTTCAAAATGCTTTTTGGTAAACCATCGCATCTTTTTTTTCTGATTCACCACTTCTTTGGGCGATGGAAGAAAAATATGTTGAGAGCGATCGCTCGCGGCATTATCAAAACAGAGTTTTTTGCCACTGAGCTTTCTGTTGGCGACATTTTGTTGCTCCATCGCATGAATGTTGCTCAAAAGATGAAGGCCAATAAGTTGGCTAGCCAGAATTGAGAGTAGGAGTAAGCGCATGTTTTTTCTTTACTTATCCTGAGGATGCTGCAATAACCTTGCATACTTATTTTTGCAAAGCTAATCTTCGTTTTTCTTTTGCTTGAGCAGCGGGTAGTTTTTTAGCATCGGCATGCGATTTTTTTATATTTAAATGGGTGGGGATGGTGGCCTGTTTTATACCGACGGCCTGTAAGGCTCTCAGATGAGCACTCGTACGAGTGCAATCTTCAACCAGTTGCTTACTGGTCGTTGTGACGTTTGCGCGAGATAATCGATTTAATTGTGCAGTATAGTTCTTTTTATCAATTTTTTTTTGCTCTCCATTTTGCGAGAGCTTGCGATAAAGCTCCAATGTTTTGGCTAATTCTTCTTTCTTTTCTGTATTGCGAAACGCCATATGAACGAGTTGGCGCATTTTTTTTTGAGTAGTGAGATAGCGTGCTTTGGTACTCAATTTGAACAAGGTAGTTTTGTCCATAGCTAGTTTTGCAAAAGCGTCAGTAGATTTTTTCTGAAGAATTTTTGCGATTTGAGTAGGTGCTTTTTTTACTGGTGAGCTGGTTGTTGAAAAAGCACTCTCCATAGGACTGCTCGGCATGCTGATACCTAGAAACCCACAAGATAGATAAATTATTTTTTTTAACATAGTGATTCTCGATGAGTACATTTACGTTTTATTTTTCTTACTTGCCAAGGTCAGGTAACGGAGGGGTTGCGGGGCGTGAGAATCCTGGAAGTGTTTCGAATCGTTCCGTTCTACCTATTTTTTTTAGTTGATTTGGACGATTCAGTGAACCTGGTCTTTGATTATTTTGTGCCGCGTTCAAAAGTGCTTTTTGGTGAGTCAGGTGTGAAGAAAATTCCGTTTTAGATTTCGATTCGCCAGGATTAACAGTGCGGTCGCGATACGATGCAAGGGTGATCATTCTTTTTTTCTCTCTTGACTGTGCAAGAGCGATTGCGTTACGCAGTTTGAATCGTGCCAATGGGTGTGAAGCCTGCGCGATGAGCTGTTTTTGCCTTTTACTTTTGATGTAACGAGCTTGTGAGCTTGTACGTGTGCTGTTTTGATTGTTAGATGACAGCTCCATTGAAAAAATAGATGAGCTGAAAGCCGCAAAGGCGATGAGTGTGCAAAAAGCTGATTTAAAAGACATAGTTCCCCCACATAGCTTAATATTTGCAAAAAACGGACAAATAAAATCACGATCCTTACAGCAAAAGTATATTTTTATTACCAGCCTGTCAATTTAAAAATATAAAATATGATAAAATATGTCCGAATTTTAAGGCGGTGAATTATTCGCCGAACAGTTCAAGAAGCTGGTAGACGGATGAAAATCTGCTTACCTGGGCAAAATGTTTTTCAATCTTTTGGGTCTGCGCGATCATGAGATGGCGGATGCCGAATTTGTCTGCCTCATGAAGATGCATATTTATCTGGTTGATCGGCTTAATTTGGCCAGTAAGGTTTATTTCGCCAAGAATAATTGATTTTTCAGGGAGAGGTTTTTGAAAGTAGCTTGAAAGCAGCGTGAGTGCGATACCAAGATCGACGCCGCTTTCTTTTATTTTAAAGCCGCCACTTACTTTAAAAAAAATATCGAAAGTGCTCAGTTTTATATGCAGGTATTTTTCCAAAAGAGCGGCAATCAACACCACCTGCTTGGGGTCAACGCCAGTTACTACGCGCTGCGGCATGCCAAATTTTGAAGGAGCAAGGAGTGCTTGTAGTTCAATGAGTAACGGGCGAGAGCCTTCAAGATAACTGATCAGGGCTGATCCGGGACTAAATGAGGCATCTTCAAGCAGCTGCTGGTTGATATTGGGTACTTCTTGCATACCGTTTTCGTGCATCTCAAAAAATCCCAGCTCGCCAATTGCGCCGAATCTATTTTTAACCGCGCGTAAAATACGCGTTTGCCAGCGATCTTCCCCTTGAAGATAAAAAACGGCATCCACCATATGTTCGAGCATTTTAGGGCCGGCGATTGTCCCTTCTTTGGTGATGTGTCCGGTCAAAATGACCGCGCAGTTACGCTCCTTGGCAAGCCGCATCAGGCGAAAACCGGACTCGCGCAGCTGCCCAATGCTCCCGGGAATGACTTGGGTGTCGGCCGAATAGCAGTTTTGGATTGAGTCGATGATCATAATTTCTGGTTGATGATCATGGCTGAGGGCAATAATCGATTCAAGTTGTGCTTGATCAGAGCACATGAGTTCATTAGCAAGGCATCCCAATCGCTCAGCCCGCAGCCGCACCTGCTGGAGGGATTCTTCTGATGAAACGTAAATAACCCGGTGACGTTTTGCTAATGAGTGAGCGATCTGTAAAAGCAGTGTCGATTTACCGATGCCCGGATCACCCGTTAAAATTAAAAATGAACCGGGCATGATGCCACCACCAAGGACGCGGTCCCATTCCCCGATACCGCTGAGCATGCGCTCATCATGCCGGATTGTGATAGCAGAAAGCGGCGCTAGTTTTGCAGGGGCCTTTGCAAAAAGTGACTCTTTGCTACTCAGTGAAGGTTCGATTTGAGCAACACTTCCCCATTCATTGCATGAAGGGCAGCAGCCAACCCATTTTGGCGGGCGGTAGCCACACAGTGAACAGTTAAATTCTATTTTTTGTTTTGCCATGTGCGTTAAAATGGTGGTTGAAGATCGATGCGATGGCAATTGCGGCAGCGGGCCTGGTACTGCTCCTGCGCGCCGACCATAACCACCGGATCATGATACTGTGCAGGTGCCCCGTCGACCAGTCGCTGGGTAAAGTGTGCATCCGTTCCGCATTCAAGACAGATAGCTTTAAGTTTAGTTACTTCGTCTGCAATGGCAAGAAGCGTTGGCATCGGTCCAAATGGCCGCCGTTTAAAATCGAGATCAAGGCCAGCAACGATTACACGTTTTCCGCGCGCAATAAGCTTGCAGATGACGTTGATGATCTCAAGATCAAAAAATTGTACCTCATCAATGCCGATTACCTGCGTTTCACCAAAAATAAACGGCTCGAGCTCGTGCGCGCTTCGTATCGGTTGTGCAGCCAAGAGAGTGCCATTATGCGATGCGACATGGTCGATAGCGGTACGATCATCAAGTTGATGCTTAAAAACGGCGACGGACAGCTTTGCATAATGTGCTCTACGCAGACGGCGAATCAGCTCTTCTGATTTTCCGGAAAACATAGGTCCGCAAATAACTTCAAGAGAACTTTTTATCAAAGGTGCGATCATGTGCTGAACTTTCTGCCAAAAAAACTATTTTTTATTAGAGTAATTTTTTTTTTTAGTTAAGATAAGTACCAATTTTTCCCTCTATGCGCGAGCCAAGGAGTTCCATGAGCATTGTTATCGGAAATAAGCTGTTTTCAGTCAACGAATGGCCAGCAATTCAGGCACAGTTTATTTCTGGTGCCCCCGATGCTGACCACATTTGTGTGGAGCAGTCACTCGGTTTGCAGGGGCAGGTCCCGTTAGTCGGCGCAAAAAATGCGGTGCTGGTTATGATGGCATCGCTCATTTTGACTGAAGGAAAGTCGACACTCCACAATGTGCCATTTTCAGCCGATGTCTTGCAGATGATCGCATTGCTTGAGCAGCTGGGAGCTGAAGTTCTTTTTTACCCCGAACAGAATCTTTTGGAAGTTGATACGAGTTTTATTCGTTCGTTTCAAGTGCCAGCGGCAATTATGAAAAAAATGCGCGCTTCGGTATTGGTAATGGGGCCGCTGCTTGCGCGCTTTTCAAAAGCGGATATTGCATTGCCGGGTGGCTGTCTTATTGGTGCACGGCCGATTGATTATCATCTGAAAAATTTTGCGCGGATGGGGGTAAAGTTGGATGTCGAGGGTGAATTCTTGCGTGCACACACTGATCAACTGAAGCCAGTGCGCTGTGTGCTTGAATATCCTAGCGTTGGGGCGACCGAAAATATTTTAATGGCGGCGGTTTTGACGCCCGGTATTTCGCAGATCATCAACGCGGCCCTTGAGCCAGAAGTAATTGATCTTATCGGTCTTTTGCGGGCGATGGGTGCGCTCATTGCCATTAAAGCCCCGGCAACGATTGAAATTGAGGGTGTGGCATCATTACGGCCGGTTGAGTATCGTGTCATGGTTGATCGGCTAGAAGCAGGGAGTCTTTTGATTGCAGTGGCGATCACCGGAGGAAATGTAATAGTGCCGGATGCGATGGCAAGCGATATGGATGTCTTTCTTTCTAAACTGCAAGAAATGGGGCATGAAGTTACCGTAGGTGCTGAAGGGCGCGGTATTGCTCTCAAAGCAACGCAGCATCCGCAGGCCGTCTCTTTTCGCACCAGCCCATACCCGGGGTTTCCGACTGATCTACAAGCGCCATTTATGGCAGCCTTGTGCCTCGCCCAGGGCAAAAGCGTCGTGCACGAAACAGTGTATGAAAGTAGATTTTTGCATGTGCGCGAACTTCAAAAAATGGGCGCACAGATTACGGTCGATGGCGATCGTGCGATCGTGAACGGGGTGGATGAGCTTTACGG
>JAGVKP010000080.1 GCA_020050475.1 Candidatus Babeliales bacterium | reverse complement strand
CGATTATCCACGGCCCGCGAAAGCTGCGAAAGTGCGACGACCGGTACGCCAAGCTCTTTGGCAAGCGCTTTGAGCGAGCGAGAAATCTCTGATACTTCCTGATGGCGATTTTCATGCTTTTTAGTCGTACGAATAAGCTGCAGATAATCGACAACGATGAATGAAAGATTGTGCTCCGCTTTGAGCTTACGCGCTTTTGCGCGTAGATCCATGAGTTCAATAAGCGCCGTATCATCAATAAAGAGTTTTAAATTAGCAAGTTGTGCAGCGACATTGGTCAACTCGAGCCATTCGTCTGAACTAATAGTCGCATTACGAATATTATGATGTGGAATGCCGGCCTGCGTAGAAAGCAAGCGCAAGGTAAGCTGCTCGGCAGACATTTCAAGGGAAAAAAAACCGACGGTGTATCCGGCTGCTGCTGCTTGTCCGGCCAGTGCCAAAGCAAATGCGGTTTTGCCCATTGAGGGGCGTGCCGCCAAAACTACCAGGTCACCCTTTTGAAAACCGGAGGTCATCGCATCAAGCTTTTTAAAGGTTGAGGGAATACCGGTGACCCCTTTTGCATGACTTTTAATATCGGAAAGGTAGGCAAACGTCTTTTTAAGCCAGATATTCAACTGAACAAAATTCTGATTGGTCCGCTTGCTTGAGATATTAAAAATCGTCTGCTCCGCCTGATCAAGGACGACATCAATCCCTTTTTCGTTTTGGTCGTAGCAGGAGGCAATAATATGCGTAGCTGAGCTTATCAGATCGCGCAGTACTGCTTTTTCTTTGATAATGGTCGCGTGTTGGCTTACCATGCCGACGGCCGGAATATCCTCTTGCAATGAAAGGAGGTACGCAATTCCGCCAATTTCTTCCAAGATCCCTTTTTTGGTCAGCAGATCTTGCAAGGTAACTAAATCAACCCGCTTGTGCTCTTGCCCAAGCTCGGCAATTGCTTGAAAAATAAGTTGGTGAGACGGTTGATAAAAATCACGCGGCACGACAATTTCAGCAACTTGATTGACATACTCATCATTTAAAAGAATAGCACCAAGTACTGATTTTTCAGCTTCAAGATTATAGGGAAGTGCGCGACCGAGAAGTTTTTCAGACTGCTGGCGATGACCAGCAGAGCGTTGCATTTCGTATGACATACTCGTGATTTATTACTCCGGAAGTGCGGCGACTACGAGCTTGATTTTTGGTTGCAAACGCGAAGAAAGTTTGACCGTAACTTCGTACGTTCCTTTTTCTTTGATCGGCTTATCAAAAAGGATCTGGTTTTTTGAAACACTTACTCCTTTTTCTGCCAACAGATCAGCTACTTCAGCTGGTGCCACTGAGCCAAACAATTTTTGGCCGTTCGCCATCTTGCGCTTAAGGGTGACACTAATAGCTTTGATCTTTTCAGCAAGCATCGAGGTCTCGGTGGCGATCACTTCCTTGCGATCTTCAACCGTTTTTTTCTTTTTTTGATAAAATGACTCATTTTCCGGTGTCACGGCAAGTGCCAATTTGTGCGGAATTAAGTAGTTGGCGCCAAAACCATCAGCTACCTTTAATATCTCGCCGGCCATTCCTACTTTTTCTACGTTTTTGAGCAAATATACTTTCATAAATAAGCCTTTTTTGCATGATGAATTATCTGGTAGTTTACCCCTTTTTGGTAAAAATAAACAGGCCAGCTTATCGATGAATGATCGCTCCGTCAGGAGCAGCGATAAATGTATAACTATACGAGCAATAGATGATAGTTCGCCGCCAGGTGAGCGCACGCAAGCGAGCTATGAGCGCCATAGTTTGCCGAGCGGCAGGCCATTTAAACCAACGGTCATTTGCAATGCACACAATTGGGCATGCAGCTGGCTGCGGATCGCGCGTGCGGCACAAAAGCTCCGAACAGATAAGCGGCATGCAGGAAAAGTTCTCGGTAAGTTTTACAGGGAGCGACGCGGCGTGTGCATTGCAAAATATATCCTTTGTGGTAGAAAAGAAGGAGCAGATTCCTTGTAAAAAAACCCAATTGACCGCGTTGTGTTCGACGAGAGGTAGACAGTACTTTTTGTCATAAATTTGAATTATGCGACCTTCTTTGAGTTGATACAAGCTATTATATAACCGGTCATTCTTTTTATGATGCGCCCCGATGAGCAATGTACTGCCGTGCGGCATTGATTGATCCCATAAAGCGCCAAAAACCGGATATTCATTGAGCGGATACGGAAACGCTGACTCAGGCAAACATGCAATCGTGGCATCCGGTACCTCACTGAGTGCGCCAGCAATCTTTTCAGCCCGATCCCACGCCGTATCATCTGGATGAAATGCAGTGGTCGGCACTTGGTATATTCGTTTTGCCAACTCCTGCGTTATTCTATCCGGTGCTTTTTGCGGCAATGGTACAAAAATAAAAACTAATACCGCGCCGGTGATTACTATCAGTCCCCATCTTTTGTGTGTCAACCCATGCGCCATCTGCTCAATTAAAAAAAGAGCGGCATAAAGAGCGCCCCACTGATTGAGAATTACCAGGTAGGTAAAAAAAGAATGGGTATAGATAAGCGGAACAAGCGGATTAAGGACCGGAAAGCCGTACATGACGCCAAACGGAAGTAATGCATAGCCAGAAGCGCCCCAAAAAAAGAGCGTGCATATAAGAGGTAGAATCAAGCGAGACCGAAACCGCAATCGTGCCTGCACCTTCGTCACTACAAAGGTTATAGATACGCACAGTGCGGTCAGATACCAGCAGATGCTGATAAAAAGAAGCTGCCGTATACTACCGGTAGCGTAATCTTGGATTACCTGCGCACACGGAAGCAATGAACCAGCGACAAAAAAAAAGGCCCATCCTCCCATAAACCGATATGATACGCGGGCTGACAATGCTGAAAAAAAAATAAAAAAACTGAAGATAAATAAAAGTGGCGCAACGGCATGAAGATAACCAGAAGCGGCCAGTAGTGCGCCCGCGCTCATTGCAGCTATCACGAATTTACTCGATCGTTAAGTGGTCAATCAGTATCTTTTTTTCAGCTGTTTGTACATTAACCTCTTGGCGGACAATTGCTGAGCTTCGGTATTTTTTGGGGTGATCGCCGGTGAAAGCAAGAGCAACCAGAAGGTGCCCCGCGCGCTGGCAAATAGTCAGGTGACCACGTTCTCCATGAGGGAGGTCAATCGTCAGTTCAATTGGTTTGCCAGTTTTTTGTATACACGCGACAGATTCTTGAAATCGGTGGGCAACGAGCGCGAGTGCATAGTGCGTTGCTCCTAAAACATCATCATATTGTTGTGTCGCGACCGCACTTTCGTTGGCTAAAGACGAGACATATGAAAGCATACGCCGGTGGAGCATAAAAAAAAGAGTCATGCTTGCAAGTAGAAAAATGACAAAAAAGGTAATAAATCCGTTTGCGGCACCGTGCTTCATGAAATGAACCCTTGCTGAGGGGCTGCCCACCATGCGTTAGATTTTTGGGCGCCATCTTTATGGACGCCGTGCAAGGCGACTGCTTTGACCGATTGCGGAAAATTGGACGAAAGCACAAACGTAAAATGTGCTTGAGTAAACTGATCTATAAGGAGCGCTCGGGTCTTTCTGCCCCACCCTTTTGCCGGATCATATGAATTGGTGACATAATACAGTTTTCCCTGCTCAATAAGATATCCGTGCGCCTTTTGGTCGCGTACAATTGAAAATTCTTGCGCACTCATATTGACCCACTGGTCTTTTGCAGACGGTAATTTCTGTACCCCTTTTTGCCACGCGCATACTCCTGCATAGAGCGCAAGATCGGTATCTGCTTTTTGCTGTTCGGTACGCACTGATATCAAAAGCCGTGAAGCTGCCTGGAGCAGACAGACGGAGAGCACGGAGCTGACCGAAAAATAAACGATAAGATTGAGTAATGAAAAACCATCAGAATG
>JAGVKP010000006.1 GCA_020050475.1 Candidatus Babeliales bacterium | reverse complement strand
CGCTACCATCCGAAAGCTCAGGGACGCAAAAATCACACCCCACAACATCTCAATCTTACTTACTCGTCAGAACTCTCATGCTTTCGCGTAAGTCCTGTATCAAACTCAAAAATAGATCGCCGATAAATGCCCTTGCGTGCGATAGTGAGCGAAATCTGCTTTACTCTGTCGATCAGGCAGGAGTCATCAATAGTTGGCTCGTTGGTAAGCACATAGAGGATAAAAAGGCGCTTACCTCCTTAAAAACAGGCATACCCCTTTCGGCAATCGCCCTGCACCCCTATTACCCAGCAGTCAGCGTAACGAGCAGCGCAAAAAGCGGTGAGCATACAAAAGGCGCTCTTTTATTTCATGATATTCTTGAAAATAGATTACTTTTCAAGCAGGATCTTACTGATCCGGTAACAAAGCAACCTGCCAGTGCACGCAAGCTCATCTGGCCGAACGATGAAACAGTTATTGCCCATCTTGACACCGGAAGAGTAGTGACTATTCATATACCTAAAAGCGACGTTTTTGATAGACTGGCCGAAAGCAAATAAGAAAGGTCAGTATGAAGAAATCGCGCATCATTGGTATACTTTTTGGCTACTGTTTTTCACTCGCCGCAGTACCAGATAAACTTATCATTGCACTTTCAGAAGAAGAAAAAAAACTTGCTCTTGCTCTCCGTATCCCCGGTTGGTATGAAGAAGTACAACAAGAAGTTGCACTGGCCCATGCAAGCAATAATGATACGCACAAAGAGCAGGCTCTTCATTTTAGCCGATCATATAGAATTTTCGCGACACTTTTGAGTCGTCCGCAGGGCGATCCCGATGGTGATAATCAGGCTCGCGCTCGCTGAGTGAACTCTTTATTCACCGGTCCGTTTTTTTATGCTAAAATAGGCGGTAGTCAGCCTTCATTTTTAAAAGGGTCCGCGCGTGGCTTCAAAATTTTCATCAGTTATAGACCATTACCCTGAATACCGTGTCGATATTGGTATTGAAGTACATGTCCAGCTGACCACTCAAACAAAAATCTTCTGCACATGCGCCAACGGTTTTGCTACCGCTCCTAATAGCAGCATCTGCCAGGTATGCACCGGTCAGCCCGGCGTGTTACCGCGGCTCAATGGCAAAGTAGTGGAATATGGCGTTATGGCAGCGTTAGCGACCAATAGCCAGATTAACAAACGATCACGATTTGATCGTAAACATTATTTTTATCCGGATCTTCCAAAAAATTTTCAGATTACGCAAAATGATCTGCCTATCTGCAAAGAGGGGCATATCACCATCCGCCTTGAAGATGGCAGTAAAAAAAATATTCGCCTTATTCGTATTCATATGGAAGAGGATGCCGGAAAAAATATTCATGCACCGGGCGGAGAAAGTTTTGTCGACCTTAATCGCGCCGGCACCCCTCTTTTGGAGATGGTAAGCTATCCGGATATTGAATCTTCATACGAAGCCAAAGAGTATCTGCAGACCTTACGCCGCATCGTTCAATATTTAGGTATCTGTACCGGCAATATGGAAGAGGGGGCTTTTCGCGCCGACACTAATATTTCGGTACGAAAAAAGACAAGTACGCAGCTTGGCACTAAGGTTGAACTGAAAAATATTAACTCATTTAAGTTTATCTCAGATGCAATTGAGCATGAGATTGAGCGCCAAATAGAGTTGCTTGAAAGTGGGCAGCGTGTCGTACAAGAAACACGCCTTTGGGACACCAAAGACCGCCAAACGATCGCCATGCGCTCAAAAGAAGGCCTTGCTGATTATCGCTATTTTCATGAGCCTGATCTGCCGGTCGTTCAGATTGATGATGAATGGATCTCAAGGATCAAAAGTTCATTACCGGAGCTTCCGGGTGATAAATGTGATCGATTGCTGACGCAGTACGGTCTCACGCTTGAGCAAGCAGAAATCTTGGTTGAAGATCAGCAGCTTGCTACTTACTTTGAAAAAGCACATGCACTCAGCCCAAGCAAGCAGACGATTAATCTTATTGTCCGCGATCTTTTGAGTCTTTTGAAAGAAGAAAAAACAGAGCTAGCATCCTGCATGATCAAACCGGAACATATCGCTCAGTTAGTAAAATTATTAGATACCGATCGCATTAATAATCGTGCCGCGCAGGAAATTTTCAAACATATGGCCAAAAAAGGCGCGATGCCTGAGCAACTGGTCAAAGAGCTTGGGCTTGAACAAGTCGGCACGAGTGATGAACTTGAAAGGATTATTCACGATCTGGTGGCAGGCCATCCTGAGCAAGCAGCGCAATATCGCGCTGGGCAGCAAAAATTGTTTGGCTTTTTTGTTGGCCAAGCAATGCAAAAAACCCAAGGCCGCGGCAATCCTAAAATTATCCAAGAGCTTCTTAAAAAATATCTGGCATAGCAAGAGATTGCATTTGTTCGGTTGTCTGTGATCTGCTGTAAAAAAAAGGAACACCATGATACCGAAGAAAAAACGTACTCTGCATTTATTAGCAGCTTTTGTCTTATTTATTTTTTTCAAAACTCCGCTGCAAGCAATAACTATAACGCTCAAGGATAATCAGTCTGTTCCGATTAGCAAAGAGCAATTTGAACTGCTGGAAAAGAACTCCGTCACCATAAAAAATATGATCGAAGATAGCGGCAGCGCCACAGATTTTATGCTACCCGAAATAACGAATGATGATTTTGAGCTCATTCTTGCTTTTTTCGCTCATAATAAAAATCCACTAACGCAAAAAAATTTCTTTGAGCAAAAAAGCTTGGAAGAGCTCTATTCACTAGCCGGGGCAGCAAATTTTCTTGATAGTGATCATTTACTTGATACTATTCTTAATGCAATTGCCAGTCGTATTATCACGATAATTAACAAGAACAACTTAGCAAAAAGTACACAGCTTTTTCAGATACCCCTTCCACTTGAGTTCCAGCAATTGTTAACAAAAAAATTAGTTCCTCTTGCCGATTCTCTTTCATTGGGTTTGAGCAAACAGATGGCCATATCTTCCGAACCATTGCTGAAAGATTTTTCCTTTGAAAAACTTAAATTAGCAGTAGTTAAGCCAAAATATGCGGGAATTGAAACTACTGAAGGAACTGCATTTATTTTTGATTTGGAAAAACAAAAAGGAACTAAATTTACTCTTCATCGATCAATTGAACTTATTGATATTTCATCCAATGGTAAAATACTCACTTTCGTCAAAAGTAATGGCGAAATACGCACCTACGACCCTATTGAAAAAAAATCGATAAATGATTTATCGATAACACTTAATAAAAAAACGCTCCCAAGCAGTACCTTAAAACCTTTCTCAGGCATAGCAACAGACGAAGAAAAAAAAACGATCGCTATCACTGCCGAGGATTTTACCGCACATGTATTTAGCCTTCATGATAAACAATCATATACGCTTGATCTGAAAAAAAATGCCCCTTTGTGCGTAAGCTTACATCCAAACAAAGGAGAAATGGTCGCTGCGCTTGGGATCAGCGATGGATCAGTAGTGGTATGGAATTACCTAACGAATGAGCAACGCCAAGAGAAAGTCACCAAAAAGCAAGTCAACGCACTACTTTACAGTAAAGATGGTTCAGTTATTTTTATTGGTAGCGATAAAGGAGAAATAATCGCTTGCAAGGCAGATACGCTCACAATCATAAATACGATTTATTTGACCAACAGCGTAACCTGTATGGCACTCAGCAAAGATGGTAACTATTTGGTCGTTGGACACAAAGACAACTGCACCATCATCCGTACCGCTACGTTATCCCCCCTTTACCAATTGAGTCTTTTAAAAGAAGCCCGTATTTTTAGCCTGAGCTTCAGCCCCGATGATAGTGAAATTTTTGCTGCACAATCGCTTCACTTAAAAAAACGTACACCGCCGCTCCGAAAGTGGATGATCTCTGATTTTAAAAAAAATGAAAATTCCCTCTTAAGTCTTAATTTTCAACAGCTCCTTTTATTTCTTTTGGTTCGCGAAAAAGGGCTCAAGATAATTGAAAAGAAACAGGAGCTTCTCGAGGTAATTTATCAATCGCTTTCCGATGAACAGAAAAAATTGCTTAACTTGTTAAAAAAATAAGGTGATGCATGAAATTGACAAAATACGCACTCATGTTTGCCAGCGCCGCTCTTTATGCCCCTCTCAATGCAGTCACTATCAATTTAAAAGATGGGAAAAGTCTAATAATTACTGATGCCCAGTTCAAACTGCTAAAAGAGGCATCACAAACAATCGGCGATATGCTTAAAGATACCGGAAAAGAAGATGAAGATATTTTACTT
>JAGVKP010000059.1 GCA_020050475.1 Candidatus Babeliales bacterium | reverse complement strand
TCAGTTCCCATTTGGCTGGAAGGAACTTGAAGGAATTGCGTACCGTACTGATTTTGATTTAAAACAGCACGCCCACTGTTCATCAAAAGATCTTGCTGTTTTTGATGAGCAAACCAAAAGTTCATATGTACCACATGTCGTAGAATGCTCTGTTGGCGTCGATCGTTTATTTTTAACGCTCTTTTTTGATGCCTATTGCGAAGATATGGCTGATGGCGAACTGCGTACGGTCTTACGTTTTCATCCGCGCATTGCGCCAATCAAAGCAGCACTCATGCCGCTTACTAAAAAGCAGAGTGAAGCAACTGAAAAAATCTACCGCGACCTAAAAAAAGCGGGCTATATGGTACAGATTGACGAATCAGGATCTATCGGTAAACGCTATCGCCGCCAAGATGAGATCGGGACACCGGTCTGTTTTACGTACGATTTTGAATCGGAAACCGACGGTTGCGTCACCGCGCGCAATCGTGATACGATGCAGCAAGAAAGAATCTCTTTTGATCGCATACACGAATATCTTCAGAAGCTTATGCGATAAATAAAAAAGGAAAGAAACTGATGAATCTTGTTCGCCGGTGCTATAACTGGGTGGGCGCGCAGGTGCATGCCCCTCATGCTGTTCCGCTCCTTGCATTTCTTTTTTTTATTGAATCGATCATCCTCATTCCGATTGATCCATTATTAGCCCTTTATTGCATGGAGTACCCCAGTCGCTCCTGGTATTTTGCATCAGTCGCCACCCTTGCCTCAATAGGCGGAGGGCTCATTGGCTACGCACTCGGCGCCTTTTGCTGGGACCTAATCGGTCATAAAATGATTCTGGTCTTTTTTAATCCTGAGCAGTTTGCTTCTGCACTGCTTTTGTGCCAGAAATATCAGGCTTGGGCTCTTTTGATCGGCGGTTTTTTACCAATACCATATAAACTGCTCACGCTCACTGCTGGGTTTTTACACTTTCCGCTTGGTTATTTTATTCTGTTTTCCGCTCTTGCACGGACCGCACGTTTTTTTTTGATAGCGGTCATTCTTCATTATACCGGTAGCACCATTAAACAATGTATTGACCGCTATTTTTCTTACTTAGTAGCATTTTTTCTACTACTGGTTGTATCTCTTGTTCTTTATCTTAAGCTACGGTAAGGAAACGTACGATGGCTCCGCGCCAAATAGCTCATTTTTCTCCCGGTCGCATTCTGCTTATATCATTATGCTGCGCCATTACTATCGGCGCTTTTCTTCTATCGCTCCCGATGGCACGATTTGTGCCGATGAGCTGGATCGATCTTTTTTTCACCTCCGCTTCAGTCACCTGCGTTACTGGTCTTTTAACCGTACCGCTGGCTGACTTTACGCCATTTGGGCAATGCATCATTTTATGCCTCATGCAGATTGGCGGTATCGGTTTAATTACGCTCTCATTATTTTTAATGTCGCTCTTTATTGAGTTTGGCCTGGGTGCTCAAATTCTCGCCGGTAAACTTTTGGAGTTTGAATCCTGGAAAAATATGAAATCCATGCTGTTTTTCATTATTAATCTCACTCTTACCATCGAGCTTATCGGCGCACTCATTTTTCTGCCGATCCTTCTTTATGATTATCAACTACCAAAAGCACTTTTTCTTTCAATTTTTCATGCCGTCTCATCCTTTTGCGATGCAGGACTTACGCTCTTTCCGAGTGGCATGGTCAGCTATCAAGCAAGTTGGCCGATGCTTTTAACGACGTCAGTTTTAATGCTTTTGGGAGGGATCGGCTTTATCACACTCCACGAACTATTGGAATACGCCAAATTACGGCGTGCTGGCATTCGAAGCCATCTTTCATTGCACACCAAAATCGTTTTATGGATGACCTTGCTGATTGTCTCCACGTCGGTTGTTCTTTTCTGGGTACTTGAGCGCAATAATACGTTGAGCTCCATGAGTACTCCGCTCGGTATTCTCAATGCTTTTTTTAATGCAATCTCCTCGCGCAGTACCGGATTTACCACCATAAGTACTTTTGAACTTAATGCTGCCACCATATTTATGATTCTTATTATCGCGTTTATCGGATCATCTCCTGGATCAACCGGGAGCGGTATTCGGACAACTACGTTTGCTCTGTTTTTGGCAACCATAAAAAGCGCCATTATGGGCCAACCGTTTGTACATATTAAAGGGCGCCGTATCCCTCTGGATCAGATTTTCAAGGCAGTTTCTATAGTTGCACTCAGTCAAGCATGGATCACGGCAACTATTTTTTGCTTGTTAATCACCGAAAAAGGGTGGGATTTTTTTAATATTGTCATCGAAGTCGTATCTGCGTACACCACGCTCGGTTTTGATACTGGTGGCACACCGCATCTTTCGTTTGCTGGGAAAATTTTTATCATCGCCGCTATGATTATTGGTCGTGTTGGATCGTTAACGGTAGTACTCGCGCTCAAGAAGAAAATGGATACGGCAGATTTCAAGTATCCTGAAGAGCGCGTCATGTTAACTTAACGTTTTAAAGGGACAAGCTATGAAATTTTGTGTGTTGGGGCTCGGCCGATTTGGTTATCAGGTAGCAACGCGACTTGCAGAGAATGGCATGGAAGTTTTAGGGGTTGATAGCAGCGAAACGATTGTCGCTTCGATTCGTGATAATATAACGCAAGCAATTTGCATGCAGGTCCATGACGAAACTTCATTGCGGTCAATCGGCGTTGATGAAATGGATACGGTTATCGTCGCTATGGGAGAAAATTTTGCCGGTTCAGTTTTGATTACCGCATTACTCAAAAAGAAATTACACATACCGCAGGTCATTACGCGCGCCGTCAATGAAATACACCGGGATATATTACTGCTCATTGGCGCTGACCAAATCGTATTGCCTGAGCGAGAAGTAGGTAATAGTCTTGCTGATAATCTGAGTCTTCCGTTTCGCGTTATTTCTCGTATCACGCGTAATTTTTCCATCAGTCAGCTGAAAGCACCTGCTCTTTTTGTCGGCAAAACATTAAAAAAAATTGGCCTTACTGAAAATTATCGCATCAACTGCGTCGGTGTACGTAAAGAAAATGATATCGTTCCGGTCAGCAAAGATTATATTGTCCAAGAAGATGATTTGATGATTATCGCCGGCTCAAATAAAGATCTGGCGCACGTCATCGCATTATGAAGAGTACCTCCTTACTTACCGTAAGCAATCTGGGCTTTATCTACCGCAAACATTGGTGGTCTTGCTCAAAAGAGATTATTTCGTCATGCAATTTTTCGATTGCTCCGCGGCAGGTGTATGCACTCGCTGGCGCAAACGGCTCGGGAAAGTCGACGCTTCTTAAAATTATTGCCGGATTTTTAAGACCAACAAGCGGCAGTATCATTCGTGCAACTGACAACATAGTTTACGTACCGCCAACTTGCCATCTGCCAGATTTTTTGACCGTCGCGGCGATCATGCAGTATACCTGCGCATGGGCCGGAGTTGATTACGATAACGCAGTACCAAAAGCACTCGAGTTTTTTGATCTGGATAATCTTCAAAGATCTGCCATCGGTCAGCTTTCGTTTGGCATGCGACAACGAGTGATGCTTGCGCAAGCCCTGATTCAAAAGCCAGATCTCCTTTTGCTTGACGAACCTTTTTCCGGAATCGATGCTAATTTTTTTTCAGCATTCGAGAACTTTTTTTTTGACTGGTCTGGCCATACCACGATTATCTATGTCGCACACCGTTATTTGGCACCTGGTACAAATTCAATTATGCTTTTAGAAAATAATCGCGTCGTTATTACACCAGCGCCTTTTAACCAAAGATACACCGATGATACTTTCAGGCAAAGAGATCAAAAAACGATTGGGAACTGATATTCATATCAGCCCGTTCAATGAAAAACAGCTCAATCCGAATAGCTACAATCTCAAGCTTCATCATGAGCTATTGATATATCAACAGCCGCCGCTTGATATGAAAAAGAAAAATGATACCACGCCGCTCACCATTCCGGCTGAAGGACTTCTGCTCAATCCCGGCACCCTGTATCTTGGTAGAACCGTCGAACACACCAAAACAGAAAATCTTGTTCCGCTTATTGAGGGTCGCTCATCAATTGCACGACTGGGGCTTTTCATTCACATCACGGCCGGATTTGGCGATGTCGGGTTCAGCGGCTTTTGGACACTTGAAATATTTTGTGTGCAACCAATACGCATTTATGCAGGTGTAGAAATTTGTCAGATTTTTTATCATACGATTGAAGGGGAATTTGATCGGTACGTCTCCGGCAAATATCAGAATAATACCGGTATACAGGCAAGCCTTTTATACACTGAGCTTTAAACTTTTAATTAGTCTTCATCCGGCACACATTCGCAACAGCAGACAACGTACTCCACTATTTTTGGCATTAGCTCACCGCCAGTTGCATGCGGAAATACGGCGGTGCTCACCGAAAAATTGCCAAGCGGCTGCATGACCAGCGCTGCAGGAACGACAGCTACCAGTCCGTGCGGAATGTGCGGGATACTAGCGGCGCGAAATTGATACGCAAATGAGCTCTCATCAAGCGGATGTGTCCTATTTTCATCGCCACTGCCAAAACCTCCGGCAACTACTATTACGTGAAAAAAGAGAGCAACTATTCCCAATTTAACGTAATTCATATGCTTGCAGAGCTCCAAAAAAGTCTTCGCAGCGCAAACCTCTTAAGCCTCAATATTGAATCGCTTAAAAAAAGCGTGCAGCGCAGATTTGTAAACTGGTGCATCAACGTTGCGCATAATTTTTCCGTGAGCGCCATGGTCAAGTTCGCAATAATAAGCACAGGTATTACCGTTGTGAATCAATGCTTGGTAAAGATTACGCGATGCCGTAACCGGAATCACCTGGTCCTCTTTGCTATGGGCAAGAAAAATAGGCAGATCACGCGGCACCCATTTGACTGACTTTATCGGTTGTATGCCATCAAGTTCAATAGAAGGGAATCGATATTTAAGTACGGAGCAACCGACAGTGTACGGGAGATACGAAAGATGAAATCGCTTCATCAAATGTTTAATAAGATTTTCATAGGAATCAATCGGCGATTCAAGCACCAGCGCTTTTAACCGATCAGGCTTGTAAAGACTTACATAGTTAATAATTGTTGTTGCGCCACGCGAAAGACCAAAAAGAATGATTTCTGATTCAGGAAACTTTTCAAGCGTTTGCTGATAGGCTTCATGCAGGCGATCGATATCGAGTTGCTGCCCAAGATTTACCAATGAGGGATTATACGTATCGATAACTGGTAGCGCATCCGGAAAATCAAAAAGAGCGAGCGGTGCATTGATCAGCCACTGCTTATTGGCAGATCCATCAGAGGCATACTTTGTATAGAGCCGAAAGACCTGATCTTGGGTCGCACCCAGTCCATGAGCATAGA
Organism: Candidatus Babeliales bacterium; assembly: GCA_020050475.1. Classification (GTDB taxonomy): domain Bacteria; phylum Babelota; class Babeliae; order Babelales; family JACPOV01; genus JACPOV01. The sequence continues at coordinate 6,115 of JAGVKP010000059.1, read as the reverse complement.
GAAAAACGACAGACTTTTCAGCCGCGACGACACAATAATGCGTAACAAAGAAAAATAGCAGAATAAATTTATTCATATAACCCCCATTTACTCTGATAAATTACGCGATTCGCTTCAATCAATTAAATTGATTCAATGCGAATAACCGTCACTGGCTGACGATGTCCTTTTTTAACGCGCGATTTTTTTCTACGTTTGAATTTAAAGACGATGACTTTTGGCGCCCTCATCTGTTTGACGATAGAAGCTTTGACTTTGCGCTCCAAAAATGGCTGCCCGATTTCAATTTCGCCTGGCCCCATTTTGCACAATAAAACTTCGCTGAACTCAAGCTTCGTGCCCGGCTCACCGTCAACTTTTTCGATAGCGACCGTTTTGCCTTCAATCACCTGGTACTGCTTACCACCAGTTTGTATAATTGCATAACGTTCAAATAATGGAACAGATGGTACTTCTACCGACTGTGTGCTCGTTTTTTGTTCCATAAAAAACCTTCGTAGTTTTCAATAAGGTTAACATCTGTATTGCTGTAGTGTACCAGATAGAAGAATTTTGGCTATTATTACAGCAATTTTTACATTCTATGTTTAAAAGTACCAAAAAAGCAGCTTAATGTCTTGTCTTAAGACCCATTTTGGCTCAAAATTGAGCTATTGAGGCATTTTTGCTACAGTTAATAACGATTGAGTGCCGCTTTTAAGGAGCATTTAATGCTATTAAGATCAAAGAAACTAATCAGCAGTCTGGTTATTTTTACCCTCGGCACTTCAGCCATGTGCACCAGCGAACCTGAAAAAGAGGACATATCGGCCATTTTTGGCAGAAAATTTTTGGCCGCACACAACCCGCTCATCCCAGCCTCGTTGCAAACGTTCCTCACCTGCGTTGAAAATATTAACTCTTTTTCCTCGTATGACGAGCTTTTAGCTGCCTACAGTCAGCTTTCATCGCTCAAACAGCGAGCTACGAGTCATACATCAAAAAAAGATGAAGAAACCATGTATGATCAGGCAGAGCTGCTGGTGGTCGCTACACTGTGTAAAAAGCAGGCACACGGATTAATTAGCAACCTGATTAATGTCCTTGCCGAACTTTTTGATCAACTTACCTATTGGCAACAGGTAAAATTGCGGCCTTTTAATTATTATATGACCCATTCACCAACCAAAATGATAAGCAAAAAAGCGTGCCTTCAGTTGGCTGATCGCGCAGTCGATAGCCTTAAGGAAGCAATTTATTACTACTCATACTATTTGGGGCATCTTTATCAAAATGTACATGCGCTTGAAAATCTCAAGACCGACACTGAAATTAAAAATAATCTTGGGCAAACCGCGACACTCATCAAAGCCTGTGTAAATCACCAGTCACTCGATCATGCAATGACGTCACCCGCAGCTATTTTAGAAATTCATGACATGCTTACTGCTTGCCATCAAGCAGCAACGCAATTCAGTACCCATTCATTACCGGCATTACATCAGTTTGCAAAACCAACTCATATGGAGCGAAACTGGTGGCGGTACAGTTTTGCGGCAGGCACTTTAGCTGCCTGCGCCGTATATTGGTATCTTAATCATGATGCTCTGATGGAAAATATGCGCAGCGCAGCTGGCGGAATAAAAAAATTATTCACCGAAAATCTTGTACAACCGATCAGTAACGTCGTACAGGAGTACACCTCAAAGCCACAATCAGCAAATAATCAATTAAAAGAATATCTCAAAACTCAGGAAGAGCAGCTGATTGATATATTGAATAATTTCTTAGAAGAAAAAGCAAAAAAACAGAATATTTCAGCGGTTCAACTGCAAGACGAAATCAAAAAAATGATCCGGACGGGTGACTACGCGATGGTCAAAGATGATATCAAAGAGTTTCTTAATAGGCCTGCTTATGCACTCAATCCCTATGGCAAGACATCTCCCGTATCGGCTATTTGGCTTTTACAAAGTGTTCATGCGGCAGCTAAAGTAATTTCCTCAATTGAAGATCGTGTCAATCAGCAGCAGGTTAATTTACAACTGCTTTTGACCATTCCTGCATCTGCTTTTTTGCTTGCCACCTACGGATTTTATCGCGTCGTACGCGGCATCGCACACAAATTTACGCAAGAAAATTACAATCCGATTAGAGAGGGATTGATAAGTATTGAAAACACGCTGAACAAAAATCACACTAAAGGGGTCCCGCTTTCGTATGAAGCGCAGGGGCTGATTGTCTATTGGCTTTCAAAACTGCGAAGCTATATACCGCATCTGAATAGAAACTGCCAAGAACAGTTTGAACAGGATCTGGCACAAATCGGTTCACCAGAATTTGAAATTCACCAAAAAATGGCAACGATTAAGCGCATGTATCGCACCTATGAATTTCTTTCATTCAGTTCAGCGACACCACTGCACATCGCTGACCGCTCATCATTTTTTAAACTGTCGCTCAATCCGGAAAGACGTCTTTTTTAAGATGTATTTGCTTAATCTGCCATAAAAGATCAAATGCTTTTTTAGGCGAAAGATCATCCCAAGAAATTTCATCCATAATACGATGAATCGAGTTCTCATTTTTATTTTTAGTCTCAAGCGCAATAAGTGCTTGCGCAAGTCGCTCATTTTCACGCGTAATACGCGCAATCAATTCGCTATTTTGGCTTTCAGGAACGCTGGTAAGCGATGCGGCTTGAAATTGATTAATAAGTTCGTGCGAACGGGTAATAATTGGCCCCGGTAGCTCGGCCATGCGCGCTACTTCAATACCAAAACTTCCATCGGCAATACCCGGTACCATTCGATACAAAAGCAGCATCTTTTCAGTAATTTTTTTACTCGCCGCATGATAATTGACGATACCATGAAATTCGTCAGCAAGCTGCGTTAACTCATGATAGTGCGTTGCAAAGAGGCAGCGTGCTCCAATCTGATGATAAATATATTCAATAACTGCTTGCGCTATCGCAAGGCCATCAAAGGTACTTGTGCCGCGCCCTACTTCATCCAAAATAAGAAGACTGCGGGCTGTGGCATGCTTGCAAATTAAAGCGGTCTCTTCCATTTCAATCAAGAAAGTACTTTTTCCTTGCGCTACATTATCGCTTGCACCAATACGCGTAAAAATTCTATCAAGAATCGGTAGCTGAGCGCTCTGCGCAGGAATAAAAGAACCGCACTGCGCTAAAATACACAAAAGCGCAACCTGCCGTAAATACGTCGATTTGCCACCCATATTCGGCCCGGTGATAATCCACATACGTTGATCATCTATCAACTGCGTATCATTAGGAATAAATGCATGATCAGCAAGACGAGCAACAACCGGATGTTTACCTTGCTGAATTATAATATCATTTTTTTCATGAATAGTGGGCCGTATATAACCGCGCTCATAAGCAATTATGGCAAACCCTAAAAGCGCATCAAGATGCGCAACCGCTTGAGCTGTCTTTCGTAAACTACCGACTGATTCAGAAACATTTTTTTTAATCTGATTAAAAATCTCTTGTTCGCACTGGTCAATCGTTGTTCGCGATGACTGAATTTCGATTTCAAGATTTTTCAGCTCTGGTGTCGTGAATCGTTCTTTACCCACCAATGTTTGATGGCGAACATACCGCGTCGGTACCGACCCAAGATTGGCTTTTGTTATTTCAATATAGTAGCCATGTACTTGGTTGTATCGTATCTTCAACGAATTGATGCCGGTCTGCTCCTGTTCTGCGCGCTCAAGCGCGAGAATTTTTTCATTACTCTGCTCAACCAGTTCTCTCATTACATCAAGTTGTTGATCAAACTGCGACTTAATGAGCCAATCTTTCGTCGGATCATCATTGAGAGATGCTTGCAGTAAATTTTTTAATTCAGTAAATAGACTGATGGTTTGCTCAATAATGCTCAAAAGAGCAACCGAGGAAAACGTAGCAAGATTTTTTTTTAACTGGGGAAGTACGCACAACATTTGATTGAGCGCAAGATAGTCATTCAGCACACCTTTTGATAAAGCAATTCTTCCGATGATGCGCTCGCAATCACCAATTTCTTTCAAACAATCACGCACTGCATTACAAGTCATCTGGTCGTTTTGCAAAGCGCCAACCGCTTCTTGGCGCTGAATAATCGCCTCTTTTTTGACCAGCGGCCTGACAAGCCACTTTTTTATCATGCGCGACCCCATGGCGGTTACCGCGCCATCGACTGCATCAAAAAGTGTGTGAGTTGCAGTACCATCAGTGCTATTTTTTACCATTTCTAAATGACGTTGCGTCGAACGATCCAGTATCAAAAAATCATCAGGCTGATAGAAATTAATATGCCGAAACTGAGCAAGCGCTGCTTCCTGATTTCGTTTTAAGTAGCTGTAAAAAAGCGTCATCGATCCTTGAAGCGCCTGCTGTTGGCGATACAATTCTGCCGTATCAGGGCGAAATTGGTGCGTCACCCATTGGGTAGACTCAGCTGCATCCGTATCTTTTACGGCATATTGAGTCGTACAAAAACCAAGGCGCGCAATAAAAAGATTAAACTGTTTACATCCATCCCCTGCTGGCATTATTACTTCATCGGGAAAAAAACGTATCAGCTCAGCTTCCAGCGCATGCTGATGATCTGCCGTCAAGATTGTTGCATGCAGTTGCGCCGTAAGGAGTTCGCCAAAAACCAATCCCCACCGATCTTGATGCGGAAAAAAAGAAAGCATATACGAAGCGGATTTGTTTTCCAGAAGTTGCGTATCAGTAAGTGTTCCCGGCGTCAGTACCTGCGTTACCCCACGCTTAACAATTTTGCCCGCCTGCGGTGATTCAAGCTGATCACATAACGCGACGCGAAATCCACCTTTTACTAATTTGGCCAAATAATAATCAAGAGCATGTACTGGCACGCCGCATAGCGGCACATCCTCTCCATTATTTTTACCGCGAGCAGTCAATGTTATGCCTAAAAAAGCAGCAGCTTTTTTTGCATCATCGAAAAAAAGCTCGTAAAAATCACCCACCTGAAAAAAGAGTAACGTATCCGGATACTGCTCTTTGATTTCGGCATATTGCCGCATAAGTGGCGTAGAACTTATTTTCACTGATTCATTCATTAGTTACATGTAAATTAAAATGAGATAAACTTACACACCATCTTTAAATGAAGGTTTCTTGAAAACCCACTTTTAATATGAGTACGCTACAGCACAAAAAAGGAGTATTATGAACGCACGCTACACCAGTATACTGGTATTTATTTCTCTTGCTACCTATTCAGCCCCTCCATTTTTGCACGATATGCCGATCGAATATAAATACAGCAATCAGCAAACGCGCATGCCGCAATTTATTTTAGATCTGTATACCACCGTAAAAGATACCGCAAAAGAGCTGCATCATGCATTGACAGGAATACCATCAAATATCTATTCCCATTTATTTGAATCACATGATTATCAAGATAAAGCGGCATACGTTCGCTACACCCCGCAGGATGATCTTTGCTTAGAAGAGCGCGCGTACGTCGATAAACGATTATCGCATGTTAAGGATCATCTGCAGGAAAAACTCAATCTCCAACTTGATGATCGCCGAGTTCCGCGAATTGCGTGTTGCTTTAGCGGCGGCGGCTTTCGCGCCATGATGATGACCTTTGGTTTTTTAAGCGCAGCACATGATACGGGACTTTTAGAAAGCTCTCTGTATCTGACCGGTCTTTCCGGGTCAACATGGGCAATAGCACCATGGATTGCTTCCGGAAAACCGTTACCTGATTTTTTTAGGCCACTTGCGCACAACTTGTATGCGGGCATTGATCATATATCTGACACGACCGAGCTCAGCCAGATTATGAAAATTATTATCAACAAAATGTATTTCAAACAGATTGTTTCAGTAGTTGATATCTACGGAAGTGTTATTGCAAACACCTTATTGAAGCATGTCTTTGAGCGTCCGATGGAAATGACCATGAGTCAGTCGCACAAAAATATCTGCGATGGCTCGCGACCAATGCCTATTTACACCGCAATACAATCAAATCTTCAACCATATGAATGGCTTGAATTTACGCCGTTTGAAGTTGGCGGGAGTTATTTAAAATCGTATATACCAATATGGGCCCTAGGGAGAAAATTCAAACAAGGAATC
>JAGVKP010000060.1 GCA_020050475.1 Candidatus Babeliales bacterium | reverse complement strand
TTGATCAAAAAATAGACGCTAAGATGTCGCAACAAGGACTAGAGATGCAACCAATAAGGACAAAAGAAGAAAGCGAAAAAACCATAAAAAAAACAAAAATTAAGCGGTCCCTATTTGCAGGCGGCACTGTATTATTCGGAGGAGCATCCGTATTTTGCTTGGTAAAAGCTCTTACCTCATTAGCCAAAGCACCAACCGGCAAATAATACCCGATCACTATGCTTTTTTGACCGTAAACGATTTTGCTTTTACACTAGCGATATACCATCTAAAAACTCGCTGATAGGCAACAACCGTTATGGAACCAAAATACGATCATCAGACGCATGAGCAAAAAAGCCGCGATCTCTGGCAAGAAAAAAAAACGTATAAAGCTGCCAATAATCCCGGCACCTTGTATTCTATAGATACACCACCGCCGACCGTCTCCGGTTCTTTGCATATCGGCCATATTTTTTCCTATACACAAACTGATATTATCGCGCGCTACCAAAGAATGAGCGGCTTTTCCGTTTTTTATCCGTTTGGTTTTGATGATAATGGGTTGCCTACTGAGCGCTTTGTCGAAAAAAAGCGCGGCATTTCGGCTCACCAGATGAAGCGCTCTGAATTTATTGACCTGTGCCTGCAAGAAACGCAGAGCGTCGAAAAACAGTTTGAGCATTTATGGCAGCGCATGGGCCTTTCAGTCGACTGGGATGCGTGTTATTCAACCATTTCTGCGCCAGTCAGAAAAATTTCGCAAGAATCCTTCATTGAGCTGTATACAAAAAAATTCATCTACCGCAAATACGAGCCGGCTCTTTATTGTACTGCGTGCCGCACCTCAGTTGCGCAAGCAGAGCTTGATGATGCTGAAAAACCGTCCCATTTTAACGATATTGTATTTACCCTCAAAGATGGCAGCGAGCTGATTATTGGCACCACGCGTCCTGAACTTTTGGGCTCCTGCGTCGCCCTTTTATATCATCCTTCCGATGCGCGGTATACTGCCCTGAAAGGCAAAATGGCGATCGTGCCACTTTTTGGCCATGAAGTTCCGCTCATCGCTGACGAATTGGTGCAACCAGAAAAAGGGACCGGCTTGGTAATGTGCTGCACCTTTGGCGATAAGACGGATATCGCATGGTACAAAAAATATCAACTGCCGTTTCGGCAATCAATCGGCCTTGATGGTAAATTTACGCAGATCGCCGGCCCGCTTGCAGGGCTTAAGGTAGCCGCTGCACGCGAAAAGGTGCTTGAGCTTTTGAAAGAAAGAAATGCACTCCGCGCGCAAAAAGCGATCACGCATGCAGTCAACATCCATGAGCGCTGCAAGCATGAAATTGAATATATGCCGCTTTCGCAGTGGTTTTTAAATATTTTAGATTATAAAAAACAGCTTATTGCCTGCGCTGATCAGATTAATTGGTACCCAGCGTTTATGAAAACGCGCTACGTCAATTGGGTTGAACATTTAAATTGGGATTGGTGCCTTTCGCGCCAGCGCTTTTTTGGTATCCCGTTTCCGGTTTGGCATTGCACTAATTGCCATCATATTATCCTGGCCGAGCGATCACAGCTTCCGCTCGATCCACAAGAAACGCCCTATAACGGATCATGCCCACAATGCGGCAGCTCTCAAATAGTCGGGGACACCGACGTCATGGATACGTGGAATACCTCATCGCTCACGCCGTATATTTGCTACACAGAGTTCAATAAAGAGGCCGTTAGTCCATTTACTGACGCGCAGGCACTGGAATTTATGCCGATGAGTATGCGCCCGCAAGCTCACGATATTATTCGCACCTGGGCATTTTACACCATAGCAAAAACCTGGATGCATCATGGCATCGTGCCGTGGAAAGATATCGTTATTTCCGGCCACGTGCTTTCCGATAGCAAAGAAAAGCTTTCTAAATCAAAAGAGAATGCCAAAACAGATCCGGAAACGCTCCTTAAAACTTACCCGGCCGACGTCATTCGCTACTGGACCGCATCCGGAAGCCTTGGGTACGATATGGCATTTTCTGAAACGCAGCTCCGCATCGGGCAAAAATTAGTAACCAAACTCTGGAACGCTTGCCGCTTTATTAAAGAGCACACGCTCAGCGTTGACTTAAAAAATAGACCGCCGGTGCTTGGAGAGGTCAATGAATGGATTCTTGATCGCGCAAGCAATGCTTTTGATCGTTACCAAAAAGCACTCGGCACACATGAATTTAATGTGGCACTTGATGCCGTCGAAACCTTTTTCTGGCAAGATCTGTGCGATAACTATCTTGAACTTATTAAGGACCAGCTTTTCAAGCCGGAGCAGTATAATGCTCAATTAGTAGCGGCAACACGCTGGACCCTTGCGCATCTTGGCTTACGGATTATCCAACTCTATGCACCGTATTTGCCACATATTACCGAAACGCTGTATCAAGAAATATATCAAGCACGAGTCGGTACCGCTTCAATTCATCAAACGCAATTGAAAGATCATCAGCATCGCTTTATTTATCATTTGAGCGTCGAAATTATGTATACAGTCATTGACGCGATCAGTCAGGTGCGCAAACTCAAGACAGAAAAACAGCTTTCGTTGAAAGCGGAAGTACACCATCTTGCATTCTATAGCAAGCACCCTTCGCTCCTTGCCTTCGTAAAAAAAGAAGAGCAGCTCATCAAAGGAATCGCTCACGCTCATACAATCATGTATAAAGCGGGTGCGCATGAGTCGGGAAGCAGCCTAGCAATTAACGATGGTCAAACGACGATGACTATCCAACTGGAAAGCGCAGAGCTTGATAATGATCAAAAATAGCCAACGGTCAATCGCCGTAGATCTCAATCAGATCCAACAAGATGTTGAACAGATTTTGCATTTTTTAAAGTATGATGGCTACGAGCTTGGCATTTGGTTCACGACCAATAGAACAATTCGTGAGTACAATAAAATCTATCGCGGCAAAGACAAACCGACCGATATTCTTTCATTTTCTTATCATGAGCATCTCAAGCCGGGCGAGCGAATCAAAATAAAAAATCCGGATGATGCCAATCTGGGCGATCTCATTATTTCGGTTGAATATGTACAAAAAGCGGCGGAAGCGTTCGGGCTTCAGGTACAAGATCATTTGCGTGTTCTTTTAGTCCATGGTATCTGCCATCTTCTTGGTTATGATCATGAAAAAGATGAAGATTATGAGATTATGCATCGTGAAGAAAAAAGAATTCTCAATCGCCTGAAAAAAACGGTTACGCATTAAATTCTTGCTGACCTAGAAGGCGTTTTACTACGATGGTCATAAATGAAGGAATAACCCATGATCATCGCCATCTTTTCTATAGTTGCATTTTTCTATTTATTACCGCTTGGCGCCATGGAGACACCAGGGCACTCATCAAGCTCAGCACTCATTACGCAGGCCCAACTACCTTCAAAACCGATCTTATTTAATACCAAGGATATGAGTCATCTCAAGCTCGAGCAGTCAACTTTAAAGCTCTTATATGAAAACTCTGCTTTTATTAAACGAAAATTGGACGAATGCTCTCAGCTTGAAAAGAAAGAAAAATCGACTCAGCATCTGATTAATCTTGAAAAAATTTCGCATCTGCAGCTTATGCGACAGGTTAATCTTATTAACTGGACTGAAAACAAAGATATTTCCAAAGAGTCATACAAGCAGCGAGAGGATGATCTTGAAGGGGCACTTGCTCTTGAAATCAAGGCGATTGTCGAGCCGTACACCAACCAATTTATGGAAGAAATTCTTTCCGAGACAGAGCAATTTAAAAAAAATCCACAATGGGCAACCAATTTAAAGCTACGAGAGTCGCTTCACTCTCACCTGATAAATACGATTATCGATTCTACCAGAACGACGCGAGAAAAATATTCCCCAATTGAAAAATTTAGGCAACTCAAGGCAAACGCAATGAAACCGCTCTTGATTGAAATACCTTATGGAGCAACACAAATTGCTACCAATTGCCACGCAAAACAGCTTGCAGTTGGTAACCAGAAGGGAGCAGTACATCTTTTTAGCCTACCTGATGGAATCAAAGAAAGAGTGCTTAAGACCACTGGCGCAGCAGCTCACAGCAGCGAAATCATCTGCCTTGTTTATCACCCAACCGATCAAAAAATGTTGCTCAGCTCATGTGCAGGCTCAAAAGTTTCCCGATGGAACACACATACGGGAGAACTCATTACAACGTTCAATAGAAACTTTCCGCTTATTCTTGTCTCTGCCCTCTTTTATGACGCCGGTAATGAACAGATTATTTCTGGGGGAAGCACCGGTAATATACATATTTGGAACAATAAACTTGCCCCTCAAATGCAATCCGCTGATATTGCCAATTTCCCGATTAGAGCGATAGCTCATAATCAAAAAAACAAAACGCACTATGCAAGTGATGGTAAAGAGATAAAAACGGTCCAATTAAAAGAAACGGGCAATCACGTCATAGAAACCTTAAAAGGGGAACTTTCACCGCTGCAACTGCCTTATATTGATCATATTATGAGCACAGCAGCAAAAAAAGGTAGCAAAGAAATTCCTGAACTAAGTGGACTACCAAATCCTGATCTGTCCCTCGGCCAATTTGCATCGATCAGTCCTGGTAAAAAGAAAGAACAAGAAACAACAATTGATATTCGTTGCAATCAATCGAAAGCACGTAAATTTTCACTCGTTCTTGGCACCAAAGAAAATCCCGGAATCGTTAAAAAAATTATCTTCAGCGCACAAGGTGAAGCACTCATTGTTCAGGATAACCATCCTGAAACGATCAAATTGTGGAACATTAAAAATTTTAATAACGCTTATTGCCGATTATCCTTACCAGAGACACTCTTTTTATACGCATATCTTGTAAAAAACGAAAAAGATATAACTGAAATCGAGCATTTACGGCCAATTGCAAAGAAATTTGGTCTTATTGATCAAGATGATGAAGAAAACAATAATAACAATAACGCCCCCATCAGCAAGATGGAGGCGCTTAATTTGAACACAAAAAGTTGACGCTATTTAATCATGCCCTCAAAGGCAAATTCCTGTATCGGCTTACGCAAAGAAGGCTCTTCTCGTTTTTGAAGCTCTGCTGGCAGCGTACTGACATCGCCCGGTTTACCAACCGCAATCATCATGATCACTTCATACTCTTTATTGAGATTGAGTAATTGTTTAGTGCGTTCATAATCAAATCCCGCCATACCATGCGTCACCAATCCCATGCGACTTGCTTGCAAGGCAAAATTTTGCCACGCTGCGCCAGTATCAAAAACGGCTGATGAATTAAATTCGCCATTGTGGGGAAATAGATTGTGCGCAAGTACAATAACTAATGCTCCGGCATCACGCGCCCATGATTGGTTAAATGGAATTAAAAGATCCATAAATGCGTGCCAATGAGGTGTATTCCGTTTTGCATACACAAATCGCCATGGTTGCGCATTATAAGAAGAGGGAGCCCATCGAGC
>JAGVKP010000040.1 GCA_020050475.1 Candidatus Babeliales bacterium | reverse complement strand
GCTAAAAAAAGGACCCTCTTTAAAACATTATATCAATCGACTCAGTCAATTATTTGATGTGGCTATCGCCTAAGTCCTGTAGTTATGTAATAGTGCTGCCCCCTCTTTAAGCTTCACTCGTGAAATTTGGTAACTCACGTTCACTGCCCGGTCCTCATTACCCTGAAAAGCAACGGTCGTTTGCATGGATAGGGCACCAAAGGTGATAGAGAATGGGTTTGATTTTTTCTGCTCAGCATAAACTACTTCGTTCCAAGGCGTATTGGCACTCAATAGATTGAGCTTTTGTGCACCGTCAAATAAGCTCTTTGCATTTTCGTATTTTTCTTTGCTAGCGTGCCACGCGCAAGCGGCCGCAACCTGAAACTGTAGAGAGGTGAGAGTTTTATTTTTAGGTACGACTGATCCATCAACTATCTCAAGTAAATGACTGCCGTGTACTGTGCTTACCTGAACGCAATCAAGATCATCAATAAAACCCATAGGGTCTTTTTCTTTGGCCAATTCACTTTCCATACTGTAAATCTGCCTGCAACTGCCAATCAAAATGAGCCCTGTAATGCTCAAAGCTTTTACCACCTGCAATAATTTTAGTGCTGTACAGCTAACCATTTTTTCGATCGCTTCCTTGTGAATAATCTACACAATAAAATACGCATCGGTAGTGTACCAGGTTTAATACAAGAAGCGATCCTTTAGACTATTTTTTTGCTTGAATTGTTGGATCAGTTGGTAATAGATCGTCACCCGGCACCAATTTGAGCAGCTGCGCATTCTTTTTTTGCTCCTGTGCCAGTTCTTCTTTCAGTTCAACGCGTTTTACTTGTTGCAAAAGCATAACCTGTTCAATAGCGTCTATCATGGTATTTTTTTGTGCGTCAGTGCCAGTTATACGCCCATATAATTGCAGTTTTGCCTGATCAATACTTTTAATTGATCCTCTACATTGCGGGCAGTCCTTTTGTTTTGCCAACCACAAATTGATACAATCGAGATGAAATCGATGCCGTAGATCACAATCAAGCGAAACTAATGGCGCCGGCTTTTCTTGCGTATCAAAGCAAATAATGCAATCAGGGCTCTTTTTATTCGTATTTTGCAGACTCGCAGTAGATTGAAGCACACAGCTTGAAGTATTAATCGGTGCTATCGTCGTAGCATTAGTGCGCAACAATTGCTTTTTTTCCATTGCTGACATCAGATAAAAAGCAGCAAGCTGATTCATGCCCGAGCTCACTTGAAAACCTATTACTGATATCACAACCATTATGGTACATCTACTCAAAAACTTCACTGCCATTCCCTTTTCAATATTGTAATACAAACATTACAGAGCACAACTCATGCAAAAGCATCTTCAATGCTTTACTTACTACCTATTGTTGTTATTCTCGTCTCTCTTGTAAATCTGAATTGATTGAACCTGCTGCCCGATAACCGTCAGTGCTTTTTCATAGTGCTCAACCTTAATTTCGGCCTCTTTTCTTTTTATACGATGAAAATTCGCGATCTGCTCAACTTCTTCGACAATCTGCTGCAACGAAAGCTTATTACCGCAGAGCTTTTCGTACAAAATAATCTTGCTCATATCAATGCTCGTTCTCTCTTTTTTGCAGGTTGGGCAGCTTGCTGGTCGTCGATTTTTTCGCTGTTGATCAAACCAATCGCTTATGCATTTACCATGAAACCGATGCCGCGGATCACAATCAAGAGAAAGAAGTGGCCCCTTTTCATCATCATGGCAAACTGCACAATCAGGCGCTTTTTGAGACTTTTTTTTCTGTGCTTCCATTTTTTCCGGCCACTCTGGCCAATGCTTAAAATCAACATTATCTTCGATTAAACTCAATAAATCGCTCGATCCATTAAGCGACGAGATAATACTGCGCGAAGAGCTGCTTGAATTATTATTGCTATTTAATGAGCTTACCGTTTCTCGAAGCTCTTTGGTTTTGGATAGAAGCCCTCTCAACTTTTCCATACCCAGCATTGGTGAGCCGTGAGATGCATAAAGAAAGAGTACTACCGTCAACTTTTTTTTCAGACTCATGATCGCAATCCACCTTTTTTAGTACTGCTTGTGAAAGACTTATGGCTAGTTTACCAAATTTCACTCACAAGGCGACTTAATAGGCTGCGTTCGCTACTGTGCAAGAATACGGTACCAAAAAGAGACTGTCCTTTAAATTTATTCGTACCGACTACGATACCGTTTGAACTAAAATCAAGGTACGGCGAATCAATCTGATACGGATCCCCAGCAAGTACAATCTTACTTCCTTCGCCGACGCGACTAATGAGCGTTTTTACTTCATGCGGCGTCAGGTTCTGTACCTCATCAATCAAAATATACTGATACGGAATTGAGCGGCCGCGCATATAGGTAATCGCTTCAAGGCTTATTTTTCCCTCTTTCATCAAATGATCAAGCGTTGCAATCTTGCCATGCTGCTCAAATTTCTTCTTTTGTTTGTGCTGCTGCTTTTCGGCACGCCGACCAGCATAGACCGGCATATCATGCTCATATCCGTCTTGTTGGCGACCACGATTGACCGTATGCGCGATAAAATCCATATTATCGTAGATCGGCTGCATCCAGCTGTGTAACTTTTCCTGAATAGTACCCGGTAGATAGCCAATATCGGGGCCAAGCGGAATAACTGGCCGCGAAACGAGCATCTTTTCATATTTTTGCATGGCAAGCACTTGATACAAACCGGCAAGAAGTGCTAAAAACGTTTTTCCCGTACCGGCCGGTCCGAGGAGCGTAACCAGCTGTACGCGCTCATCAAATAAAAGATCAAGCGCCATAATCTGCTGGATATTGCGCGCTTCCAGTGGCCAGGTCAGATTAGGCATTGATACCTGCTTAAACTCTTTATTACCTAGATAGCGAAACAGTTTATAGTTAAACGGGTTATTATTACTTTCTAAAACGACAAATTCATTCACGATTAAATGATGGTGCTCAATAATCTCTTGCAGCTCAACTGGCATATCTTTTTTGAGTGAGACAGACGGTACCTTAAAATGCGTCCAACCTTTATAGAATGTCTCCGGCGTAATATACCCTTTCAGATAATCCTGCGCAGAGATACCGAGCACATCTGCTTTGACGCGCGCATTTAAATCTTTTGAAATAAACTGGACATCATAGCCCATCTGCTTGAGGCCAAGAATCGTCAATAAAATCAGATTATCGACGATGGTAAGCGTCAGTGATGGCGGTATTGTGACTTTCTTTTCCGGTGCAAATAAAATACGCAGCACACCGCCATTATCAAGCTCGACGCCGTCGCGCAGTGAACCGCGCGCTCGCAAGCTATCAAGATGACGGATCACTGAACGTGAATTATAGCCACGATCAGTACTTTCCCCTTTAAATTTATCAAGCTCTTCCAAAACGAGCACCGGTATCCCGACCAGTGCCCCTTTAAAATTAAATATCGATTCTGGATCATGCAGCAATACATTCGTATCTAACACGTAAATACGCTCTGATGGCATACTTGTTTCCTTACTGTGTTAAAAGGCTTTTTACTACAACGCTCCTCACTTTTGCTTTGAACCGTAGCACACTCATGAATGCGGAGCAACGAAACGGTTTTAAAATACCGTTTATGAAAGCTCGTCACGTTTTTAACAATTGCTTTGCAAAAGAAATAACGCGCGCTCGCGTTTCAGGCGATGGATGTGATGGAGAGTGTTTGCCATGATGTAACTCTTTCCACTTGCTTATAACCCCAAGCATCCCATCTGCTCTTTTATTTATCTTCACGCTTAATACATCACAGACAAGCTCCGTCGCTTTATGCGGCAACTGATAATCTGCCTGTATCCGCTCACGACCAAATACAAATCGTACAAACGCTGGCTTACCGAAAAATTCTGCCCCCCATGCAAGGCCCGTGACAACGGCTAATGCACCCGTAGTGCGCTGGGCTCGTACACTCACCTTTTTACTGCTTATTAAATGAGTGCAAGCAGCCAAAAGGGCAAACGGCCCGCCACAAGCAATCGTATACTTTGCAATCAAGGCATTTTGCACATACCATTGCGGATCAATCGTAGGATTCAAATGAAGCACCGCATGCCCAAGCTCATGACCAAAAACAGCCTGTCGCTCAGTACTCGTAAACCGCTTGGAAAAATCTGGATGAACAATCACCACCGCAGCGGGATGAAACTGATCAGTAACCAATGCCATATTCCCTTTTGGATTCGAGCCTCGCTTTTTAAATTCTCGTTTATCATTTTTATTCATCAAAAGAGGTTCCGCCTTAAAATCATCTGGTAACCAACCTTGCTTTTTATACGTATCAAGCACAAGCTGAAAATCCTGTTTGATTTCATACGGTACTTCAACCCGCTCCTGCTTAAGTTCATCAATAAATGACCGCGTCATCTCTTTTTTATCATGGTGCAATCCAAGGGAACTCACGGGGACAATAAACTGCATCGTACTCATAGCAAGCACCATCAAATCGAAAAATTTCATATATTCCTTCGGAAAATAAAACTATGCGTCTATTTCAAGACGCCTCTAAAAAATACGAACAAAAAAAGGGAATGAAAAAAGGATACTATGCGAGCTATGCTCGCAGCAGGAAAAGAAAAGAAAAAGAGAAAATTGAATGGTCAAATGGGATTTTCTTCATACGATCAACGGTAACCATTTAACGAGAAAAATGCAAGCCCATAATTCATCAAAAGGTCTGCCCTACTGCTTTTATCAGGCCAACCACTGGGCATACCGCTGCCGAAGAATCTTATGCTGTTCATCCGCACCCTGAAATTGATTAATCTGGGCCACCAGATACGGATAAGAACTCTTATCGCGCGCATCTTCCAAGTGCATTAAAAGCTGATTAAACGGATGTGCCATAATCTTTTCCGGCACATAGGAAGCAAAATTGAAAATAACGCACTTCAGAATATGTTCAAAAAAGCGATATGCAGCAGGTGCATATAAATCAGGGCGGCTCAGGTATACAAATCCGGGCACCTCTCGCTCGAGCGCTTGCCCGCAAAACGTTGCGGCTGCTTGCTGGCCAAAGCCTTTACGTATTAACCATTCAGCCAAAACGGCAAGATGATATTCATCTCGCTTTGAAAGATGAATTTTAACACTGCCATCATTATTGGCTGCATAATAAGCAATAGCGGACTTAAACTCTTCAAAATAATACTGCACGACCGGGAGCGGTGCATCCACCAAAAAACAGCGCACTCGCGCCCACACGCCATCTACATCAGATCTGGTAAGATCCTGAATCATCCTGACAAAGCGCATCACTTGGCGCTCCAGCTCATACAATCTTCCTTCTTGGCGATAGTTTTCAATGAGCGCTTCTTGTTGAGCCATGCGCGCTTCATGCCGTTCGACCTCTTGTTTGCTCATTGAGGAAGGAGGATGGAACGTAAGGCGTAAAATAGAGGACGCGTCACTATTGCCGTAGATGTGTGTATGACCACCAAGTGTCACAAATGCGCCGATAGTATTTGTACACCAGTCAACGAGTCCGCGATGCAGCTGCTCATGCGCAACGACACCATGAGGCAAAAAGATGACGTTATACTGCCATGAAGGCAGCACCGATGATGCAGCAAGCATCGCAATCAGAAAGATACAACGTACTCGCGCCAGCATGATCTGCGCCATTGTTCAAAGCCATTGAAAGAATGCAAAAATGCCAAGACCAATCATGCCTGCAAGAATTTCAGCTACCAATCGCTGGCGATACTCAAATAAATTGAGCAGCTTGTGCGCGTCATCAAACGTTTGGCAGTTATTCAAGTAAAAAAACGGCTGAGAAACATAGTAGGTCGTGTCAAACGATGCGTAGCGGTTGTAGGCGGTCGCATAGGCCTCGGCATACGCCATTCGCTCTTCAAAATCAGGAATCAGTTTGCGCTCCCACCATTCTAAGCGTCTTTTTGCTTCAGGAAGATTAAAGCAGCCGTGCCCAATGAGCCCCAAGCTTGCCGCGATAATCGCTAATCCAATTTGAGGCGCCATGCTTGGTTTATGGTGCACCGCATAACTATTTGATTGCAAACCAATTAAGAAAGCAATACCTACTAATATTTTTTTTGCATACATAATGATCTCCCACATTATTTGTCGGGCTATGCGAAATACTATACCATCACCCGCAATTTTGATCAGCACCCTCGCAGCAAAAAAATGTTCAAGATTGCATAATTGCCGAAATTCGTCACACTAAGGGCGATTAAGCAAACGTACGTAATCAGCAAGAAGGAATTCTGATGAAAAAATCAAACGCCAAAAATCCGATTTCATCAAAGTACTAGCATCTATAAAGGAGGAAGCACCTATGAATAGTGGCAGAAAGCGATGTTTCATCTTTGCACTCTGTGCATCGATTTTGATTAGCAGCTCGCAAACAACAAATGGCTATTCGTACTATGAACCGACATATGTACGAGTAGCAGAAAACGTCCCGTTAGCGATATCTATTTTATTTTTTTGGTATACAGTGATGCTTGGCTTCGGTTGGGTTGAATTTCTTGTGAACGATTTTGACGCCATGAGTATTATGCAAAAAGAAGAAATTCTACGAGAAACTATTCCAAACTATGATCAACTCATGAAAGACGAGCAAACACAAAAAAACGGGTCGGATTTTATTGAGTTTGTTTGCAGACACTGCTCGGACCGTGGCAAGAGGAAAGAGCTTATTGAGCTTTTCCTTAAAGAACAGCGGCACAATGGCTCTTGCTCAACATTGTGGAGGTTATTCCTGGCTGTGATGCTTGCTTATGTATCCTCATGTATCAAAATAAATCAGGCTCAATTATACATTTAACATATGGTGAGCGCGGATGCACATTTTTTTTATACTCTCTCTGTATACAATCAGTTTTTTGCAAGCACACTATGAAGATCATCGAGAATTGGGAAAGCCCACCAAAAAACTTTCGCAAGTCAGAAATTGGTACCGCTCTTATGCAGACTTTGTCTCATATGAGGCTTTAGGGGATCGAGCAATCTCGCAAGAAAATCAGCTTCTCGTAGCCGATATGATCGCAAAGCTCAAAATGGACGATTATTGCATCGAAACAAGAGCAATGAGTAATTACGCACAAAGCATTTGCGGTCGGACCGAAGTCTTTGTAGCGCCTTCAATTTTTTTTGGCAGAAAAGCTCATTGCTATTTATACATGAGCGAAGACTGGTTCAGCGCGTTAGATCAAAAAGAAAAAGAAGCACTGCTCTATCGACAACTTTTAGTTGTTAAAAAAAATGACATCGCTAAAAAGTTTCTTGCTGCGGTATTTTATGGGTTCACAACATGGGCTGCTTGCTACATACTATCTGCATTTCTCGTTAATCGTTACACCGATCCAAAGGCAATTTTCAAAGTTTTTGGTATTTACCTATTTGGTACCGAACTGTATGTTTTAAATCTTTTGCGATTGTTTCGCAATATCGAAAAAGAGGCTGATCTTTCTGCAGCCCGATCAGTAGGGGATCCCAAACCGCTGATTAGTTTACTCAAAAAAGTGAAGATGCACGTTGAAGACCCTTATTCACGCTTCCGGTTTAAAAAGATACTGCAAAAAGTGTGTGACTATATCCTATCGTTTTATTACACACATCCAAGTTATGATGAGCGTATACGCTACTTAGAGAAAGAGTTTTAATCATCAATATGAACCGAAGAGACCTCAACAAGAATTTTTCTTGTTAATTCATCGAGCTGATCAAAATGCCACACTGCTTTTAACCACAGAAAATGCAAGTCGATGAGCGTTTTTTCAAGCTCTTGCCTGTCATTGGTTGCGCTTGATTTTTGAAGTCGCCGTATCACATGATTCAATTTATTGTTTAACTCAGCCATATCTTCAAGATTTTTTTTCTCCATCGCAAATTCTTGCCTCAAATTTTTCGATATATCAAGCTTTTCTAAAACGTTTAAAATATCTTTTAATAAATCCTGCATTGCTTCTGTATCGATTTATTGAGGCACAGATTTTTAATCTGGAGTATGGCGCATAGTTTT
>JAGVKP010000078.1 GCA_020050475.1 Candidatus Babeliales bacterium | reverse complement strand
GATTGCCCATATTATTTCCGGGCTCAAGATGGGTGGCGCCGAAAAGGTTCTTTTTGATTTGGCTGCGTCGCTTAAAAAAGCAGGTTTTTATCAAACGATTATTTATTTTCATGATGGGCCATTTGTAGCCATGTTTGCACAAGCTGATATAAAAATTATCAAGATTGCCGCCCCCGGTGGCCCGCTCAATCCAGTATGGTGGTGGCGCTTGGTCAAAGCGATTCAGCAGGCGCGACCGGATCTTATTCATACATGGCTTTGGTTAGCTAATCTTGCCGGCAGATTGAGTGCGCAGCTTCTGCGCATTCCGGTTGTATGCGCTTTGCATAATAATCATGATCAAAATGGACTTCTTCGCAATACCATCGATGCAGCAACGCTGTGGGCCGCTGATGAATTAGTGGCGGTTTCTGACGGCATTGTTCGTACCATGGCTCACTATCGATTTTTTCCGGCTTGGCGCGTGCGAGTTATAGCCAACGGCATACCGCTGCTGCAAAAGCGGGTGCTGCCAGCGGCAGAAGTACGCCGATTAAATGATTTGCGTTCGGGTACATTCATTTTTGGCTCGGTTGGGCGTTTTGTGCCGCTCAAAAGATACGACCTTTTGATCAAGGTATTTGCCGGTGTCCATCAAGATATACCCCGTACTCATCTGCTATTGATTGGGGCCGGACCGCAGGAGCAGCTCTTGCAAAAACAGATTGATGATCTTGGCATGCGCCGTGCCGTGACTCTTATTGTCGGGCAACCGGCGCTTGGGTATTACCCATTTTTTGACTGTTTTATCCAACCGTCGCGCAAAGAGGGCATTTCGATAGCTCTTTTAGAGGCGATGGCGGCTCACATTCCCTGCATAGTGACTAATCAGGAGCCGATTCACGACGTTATTCTCGATGGCCATAACGGATTTTTGCTTCCTGCCGATGATCCGGTGCTTCTTGCTCAGACGATGAATATGCTGATTGGCGATGCTGAAAAGCGCCGCATGGTTGGCAAAGAGGCGGCACGTACGATTGCCCGGCGGTTTACCCTCGCGCGAATGGTGGATGAATACCAGCGACTCTATCGCTCGATGATGGGCCAATAATCTTGAGAAGACGCTGCCAGAAATGATAGATTAATAAAGAAGCGCCGCTTAAAACGAGGTGCGGTAATAAATTTGATTTTTGTGGTTCGATGCGGTATCATCTGGCTATGTTGCATATATTAAAAAGATAACCTCCATTTCCCCTGTCCACGACGTTCTGTCTGGATAGGGGTTTTTCATTTTACGCATGAAACGCATCATGATCATCGGTAACGGTGGTTCCGGAAAAACGACACTTGCGCGCGCATTAAGCAAAATACTGGCGTTGCCCGTTTATCATCTTGATGAAGTGCATTGGTACGATGAGTGGCAAGAGATTCCCAAGTCTTTATTTTTAGCCAAGCAGGAGCACCTGGTAGCGCAAGAAAGCTGGATTATTGATGGCCTGTATCGCAATAGTCTTGCTATACGTCTTGCGCGTGCCGATACGGTCATTTTTCTTGACCTGCCCCGAAGCGAATGCATCAAGCGAATCATACTGCGTACCTGGTACAATTATGGCTCATCGCCTGCTGGCGGTTGCCCAAAATGCGCCGTTAGGTTCAATCGGCAACTTTTCAAGCTTTTGTATTACGTATGGGGGTTTGACCAGCAATTTAAACCGGTACTCTCTGAGAAAATGAAAAACCAACGTGGCAATCAGCGCTGGTTTCACCTGCAATCAGTACACGGAATTGCAGCGTTTCTTGATGGACTTGCAACATCGCGCAGACAACAGTAATTTTTTTTTATATACTTGGCTTGAAATTATTCAGAAAGGAAAACATCTATGCCAAAAAAAATAATTTTAGCGCTCAATTTTTTACTTCCCTTATCAGTACAACTTTTATCGATGGAGCTTGAGAAAAACAAGAATAAATTGACAAATAATGATTTGATTCGCTTCTCTCATATTTTAAAAATGGCTCAGAAGGCGAAAAAAATTCAAATCAGTAAGGATGAGGCTTCTTATCACAAATTATTTGAACCTCTTGGTAACGATGATGTTGCCAAAATGTGTAGCGCGTTTAAGAAAGGATTTTATACTACAATTATTGCCACTGATAGTATACAAGAGAAAAAGAAGGTATCGTTCGATCCCAAGCCTATGCATGAATTTTTGCATGCGCGCGAAAAGCGACTTCGTGATATAATTGAAACCAAAGACGGAGAAATTAGCACGATGCAAACAACCGCCCTTCAAAACGAGTCTGATATGGAAGATCTTGAAAAGCGCCTCCCGATGGCGTTTCTCGTCGGCTTGGGAATAGGGTCGATTCCAACGGTTACTTATGTTGGTATTAAAGCATGGAGCTGGTTTCAAGAAAGAAAGTAGCGCGATTTCAATCCGTGTTGCGACTGGATTCAATGGTATTCAATTGAAGATAGCATGAAATTTTTATTAGACTTTCAGGATGATAGTTTTTGAGGAAGTTGATATGAAAAAATTGGTAGCATCTGCTCTTTTGATGAGTTTCGGCTCAGCTATTATGGCGATGGAAATAGAATCGAGTAAGCAAGATCCATGGGAAAATGCGCAGCAGTGGCAGTTAGCGCGCAGTGATAAAATCTCTCAATTTGCCGACCCAAATCTTCAGCAATCATGGGCAAATCTGTGGCCCGGTATGCGAAATGCCATTGAGCATGCGAAGGTAGAGAATGGTCAGTTGCGTCTTGCTGATGCCTCAAAAAGTTTTTTTGAAAAAGCGCTCAAAGATTATGAGGACAACGTTTTGGCTAACAAGAAGAAAAGCAAAAGTAGTAATTATCTATTTCTTGGAGCATACGGTTTGGGCTGCGCATCTACCATAGTTGCGATGACCGTGTGGGTATGGTGGCAAAATAAAAAATAGCTTTTTTACTTCTCTCAAAAACTGTTAGTAAGGAGAAAAGGTGATGAAAATAAAAGTGGCAATTCTACTCTTTGCTTTTGTATTTTGTGCTGAAGCATCTCGTATTACCGAAAAGCCTGAACAGCAAAAATCAGACAATGTATCAAGTCAGGTTCATTATTTTGAGCAGCAGGATAATCCAGTGCCGGGTAATGCTGGCAGAGCGCCGCGTAACGTGGTGCAACCATCTCGCTTTGTATGTAATCCCTATCTAGAGGCAGCATGGCATCTGATCAAATCGGTCTTGCCAAAAAAAGATTAATAAAAATCTTTGGTGAGATACGCGCGCCCCGAATCGCCGAGTATCATGACGACGACCGCATCAGCCGTCAGCTTTTTGCTATATTCGTAGGCAGCCCATGCGACCGCACCGCTACTTGGCCCGACTAAAAGGCCATGATCGCGGGCCATTATTTTGAGCATACCAAGCCCATCATCATCACTTACGCCAATAAATTCATCAATGACTGAGTAGTTGAGTACTGGTGAAGAAAAATCGACGCCGAGTCCTTCAATTTTATACGGTTGCGGATGCCCGTTGGTTGCGCGCCAGGAGGTGAGCGCATCCATTGCAAGTACTTTTACTGCCGGATTTTTCTCTTTCAAATATTTTCCTAAGCCGCTCATATGCCCGCCAGTGCCGACGGCGCCAAAAACGTGCGTCACCGTGCCGTGCGTTTGGTTCCAAATTTCCGGGCCGAGTGAATAGTAGTGCGCTTGTGCGTTTGCCAAATTAAAATATTGGTTTGGCATAAATGAATTGGGGGTGGCTCGATGAATTTCAACTGCTTTGCTGTGATAGCTTTCAGGATCTTCAAGATACGAAGTGGCCGGGCAAATAACTACTTGCGCTCCGTATGCTCTGATCGTATTCATTTTTTCTTTACTAATTTTTTCCGATACGGTGATGATGACCTTGTATCCTTTAACTGCACCAATCATCGCGGTTGCAATTCCTTGATTGCCTGATGATGCATCAATTAAGGTGCCACCCGGTTTGAGCTGACCGCTGCGCTCTGCTTGCTCGATCATATAAAGAGCCGAGCGATCTTTAATGCTGCCACCCGGATT
>JAGVKP010000122.1 GCA_020050475.1 Candidatus Babeliales bacterium | reverse complement strand
TTTGATACGGTTATGCTCACCGGGCTTGAAGAGGGGATCTTCCCGAGTATGCATTCCTATCAACGAGCAGATGGCATTGAAGAGGAACGCCGCCTTTTATATGTAGGGATCACGCGAGCGCGCGAGCGACTTTTATTGACCCATGTGCGCTATCGATCAACCTTTGGCAGCACGAATGACCAATCACCTTCTCGATTTATCAGCGAAATTCCAGAAAAGTTAGCATTGCGTACTGATGCTTCATTTTGGCACGAGCTCCAGATCAAGCAGTTTTTTACCGAATGGCTTGGCCTCAAAGCAGCGCCCTCAACGGTACGCACATTCAGCGCCATCAGTACCGAACCAAAAATAGTAACTCAAAAAGAAAGCGCAAAAGTAAGTAAACCGGTCGTTACTTTCGCCGACGAACAAAAGGCTGTTTCGTTTAAAGCCCCTTTTAAAGTTCATCAACCGATCAAACATGCAAAGTTTGGAATTGGCGTTATTAAATCGGTCGAAGCACGGTCAGCTGAAGATATTATTATCACGGCACAATTCAAGACAGGGCTAAAAAAAATTAAATCAGCTTTTATCTCTGCGTTATAGTAACCGAAACTTTCTCAACTCTTTTATTATCAAAACTACGTAGATAGTACCCATCCTCATTTTTGAACAAAAGCATCATGCGCTTTGTCTCAAGGCTCAGTAGTTCACCTTTAGGAAACGTAAAAGATCGTATCCAGCCCTTATTAAGGTTTGATAGGGCAATCGTCTGCTCCTTATCATCTTCAATTTTTGACACAACAACCAAATTATTCGTCAGAAATTTCAAAACCGGTTGTGCTTCAGGATTTTTTTTGATAAAGGCAAACGCCTCATCTGTCCAGAGATCAAACCAAACAAGATTTTTATTTTTCAGTTTATTTTTATTTTCATACATTAAAAAGTGACCGTTCGGTGAAAAAACCACCGGTTGATATATCTTTCTGCCAAGAGGCACTTGAACTTGCCTGTTTCGTTTATTCACTAGCTTACGTTTAAAAACGCGCCAGTTACCATCAGGAGAATTGACCGAATAGATACGCGTTTTGGTATCTGTTTCCATAGAGAAACTACTGATTACAGTTGATAGACAGATAGCTAGAAAAAATGACGAGCGCATGCGATCCTTTGCAGCAATACCATGATGATTATGATAGATCGCTGATAGGTTAACGCCTTGTGAGTATCATTGCAAGAGCCATTCCGGCCATTAAAAGATCCTCAGCTAAGGTGACCCACGTCATGGGAATCTTGAAAACTACTCCCAGGCACGCGCAGGTTATCTCCTTCCCTTTTGAAAGTTCCATCAAAACGCCAACGGCACTTATACTCATAAGAATAAATGTTGCCACATTCGTAATGAATGGATAGAGATTAAAAAGATAAGCAAATCCCAATGCCAATTCAAAAAAAGGATAGGCATACGCATACCATAGCGATCGCTGCGCAATCAGATCATAGGTGCGATAGGCAGCAGCAAATCCTTTAATATTGATAACCTTAAAAAAACCAAATATCAGAAAGAAAAAGGCCATAAAAAAGCGCATGGCATCATGCCAGGTTTCACCAAAACTAAACTGCATACCAGCGGTGAACAGGAGAATAATGCTCACGATTACTATGAGTGGTATAAACGGCTTGAGTTTTTGAATCATAGATCCCCTTATGCTGCCTTACTTTCAGGCTTTTGGTTATTAAGACCAACATCAAATGTATCGTCGACAAACGGATTGACCGGCAACTGCCGACCGCTCAGCTTAATCTTTGCGGCGAGCGGCGTACCTTTATAGTTCAGCTTTGCCTCATCCTTCATCATTGCCTCAATATCGGCATGTTCGTTGAGCGAAATATCTTTGCCCATTACTTTTCCATTACTCAGCATGACCCCTTCGCCCGGCACGATAAAATATCCCTTTTTGGTACGTACAATCAGATAATTTTCTTCCTGCACGGTAGGATTTTCTTTTTTATAGGGGCCCTGCCATTTATCTGGATACGCAAGATTCATCGCGCCAACCTCCGATCCGGTAAATGAAATGACATTCAAAAAATCGATATAATTTTTTTGATGGTCAAAATCGACAATGCCGCACGTATCATCAATTTTTTTAAAAACTGCTTCGAGCTCAGGGATTTCTTGAGCAATCAAAATGCTTGTTATACTGCGTGCCTGGTGCCAATAGGTAATCATAGTTAAAAGCAGTAATAGGAGGCATAAAAAACCAACCGCCATGCCGATCAGAATATTTTTTTTCTGATAAAAAGATGAAAAAAATTTCATGTAACTCCTTACGCTAAAATCCGTAATCAAGATGCATAGCATTTTTAACCCGGCTCATCGTTTGTTGAGCAACTTCACGCGTTTGCAGCGTCCCCTTTTTGAGAACATCCATAACTGCCTTTTTATCTTGTGACAATAGAGCACGTCGCGATCTAATCGGTTCCAAAAAAGCCTGCATAATTTCAAGCAACCGTTTTTTCACCACCATATCACCAAGCCCACCTTGTTGGTAATGGTCTTTCATTTCTTGCACTGTTTTTACGTCAGCATCAAACGCATCAAGGTAGTCAAAGACCGGATTTCCCTCTACCTTACCCGGATCAGTAACGCGGAGATGATTCGGATCAGTATACATATTCATGATTTTTTGCTTAACCACTTCAGCGCTATCAGAAAGATAAATAGCATTGCCAAGCGATTTACTCATTTTTGCTTTACCATCAGTTCCCGGAAGGCGCGCAACCTTGGGAATAAGCGCCTCGGCCTCAACTAATGCATCGGTACGATAAATTCGATTAAAAGTACGCACAATTTCATTCGTTTGTTCGATCATCGGCAGCTGATCTTCGCCAACCGGGACACAATCAGCACGCACGACGGTAATATCTGCCGCTTGGCTTACCGGATACATTAAAAAGCCGGCAGTTACATTTTCACCGTATCCTTTTTGGTTAATCTCGGTTTTTACCGTCGGGTTACGCCGCAAACGATTGACGGTAACCAGATTGAGATAAAAAATGGTGAGCTCAGCAATCTCAGGAATTAAAGATTGAATAAAGATCGTGGTTTTGGCCGGATCGATCCCTACTGCCAAATAATCAAGCGCTACTTCGACGACGTTTTCCCGCACTTTTTGGGGATTTTCGTAATTATCAGTCAGTGCCTGTACATCGGCAATCATGACATACTGCTTGTAGCGATCTTGTAATAAAAGCCGATTGGCTAATGATCCGGCATAATGACCGATATGTAATGGGCCGGTCGGTCTATCACCCGTTAACACAATACGCATGCGATCCATAGCGGATCCTTTCGTCAATAATCTATGTACTACTCACGTAGTATAACCATCGTACTTTTGCTTGACTACTTTAGACGAGCGGCAAACCATTGCTCATTGCCAGCGACACGGATAAAACTATTCAGGTAGCTTTCAAGTATTTCACTGTCGGGAGTCGTATTCATGAAGTTTTTTACCGTTCCGCTCCTTGAATCCTTTGCCATCTATTCATTCAAGGATCTCATAGAACTTGCTCTGTTTTGTTCCGGATCAGTTTTTTTGATGAACTGGCTTTTACAGGATCGTTCCCAAGGGCTCTATCGCCTCTTTGTCTGGTATAGTATTTTTTTGAGCACCGCTCTCTTTTTTGAGTTTCAAGCAGCAGTAGCTATTGCTTTGTATGCTTCACCAGCGTACATTCTTTTGGCAATTATGCTCCACGAGCAGACCTTACAAAAAAAACTGATTACCGTAAAAAAAGTAGATTACACGCAGGTGATCTCACCAGTGACGCTGGTAGATGATCTGGTTAACGCATGCCTTCATGCACGCGCCATCGGCAAAGCGATCAATTTATTAATTGAACACCATGACGATATCTCAACACTGATCAATGCAGAAATCGAAATTGATTCCGCACTACGCCAACCATTACTGAACATGGTTCTTGATAGTAGCAGTTATCAAGATCAAAAAATGATTGTTGTGTCAACCGCCGGCCTCTTGATCGGCGTCAACTGCTCGCTGGTGCGCGATAAGCATCCGCATCAGGGTCGCGCAAACTACGCCGAAATAACCGTAAACACCGATGCGCTGTTGGTTACGTGCGATCCTGCATCGGTAGGCTTTATGGTATATGTAAAAAATTCGCTGCTTGAAAAAATGAGCGCTAAGCAGCTGCACACTTTTTTGAAACATCAGCTATTCACATCCATTTCATCGTCCAAAGGAGAAGAACGTGGCCAATCATACAGCCAATCGCCGCAAAACTATCAGCAGCCTCATCGCTAGAGCAGTAGCGATTTGCTGTGGTTATACATTATGGTACCTTTTTAGCCAATCGGCACTGATTGAACAAACACTCACGCTTCCAATAACGTGGTATGATCTGCCAGAAGATAAGCAGATTATCTCACCAGATCAGGTAGAGATTCGTATTGCTGCAACGCGTCAGCAAACTGCGCGAATACGTTCGTGGCTTTCCTGTGCTTACGTAAGCGGTCAGGATCTTCATGACGGTCAGCAAGAGCTTCTTATTACCCAAGATAATTTTTTTGTACCTCATGACTTGAAATTGATACACTGTTCACCGTCTATTCTTTCCGTTACGGTACAGGATAAAAAAGCATGAGTTCATTTTTTGGTACTGATGGCATACGCGGCCCGGTCGGCAAACCGCCATTTAATTATGAAGAGCTGTTTCGTCTCAGCTACGCAATCGGTCGCTGGGCACTCGAACGGTTCGGAGCACGCCCAACAGTACTCATTGCGCAGGATACACGACAATCATGCGCATGGATGAATGCCGTCATCAAAAGCGGTCTTTTACTCCATCCCATTACATTATATGATGCGAATGTACTTCCTAGTCCGGCACTGCTGGCTTTAATGAAAAATAAACCGCAATTTGATGCGGCAATTATGATTTCTGCCTCCCATAATCTCTATACTGATAACGGCATTAAAATTATTGATGCTCTCAATGGCAAAATTACCGCACAGGACGAAGAACGAATTAGTTTTTTAGCCTCAGAAAATTTACCGATAGCTTACGACAGCTATGGCTCAACGGAATCATTTGATCAAGCCGACTCAATCTACCAGCATGAAATAAAAAAAATGCTACCCGATTTAGCGCTCGCAGGAAAAAAAATTGTACTTGACTGCGCTCATGGTGCCACCTTTGCGTTAGCGCCGGCTCTTTTTTCTTTTTTTGGCGCGACCGTCATTCCGCTCGCCGTCAACCCCAACGGTATCAATATTAACAAACAGTGTGGTGCCGTCTATCCGCAGATGCTGGTGAATGCCGTTATTGATCACCAAGCTGATCTTGGATTTGCTTTCGATGGGGATGGCGATCGTGTCGTGGCAGTTAATGCATCCGGCCATGTAAAAAATGGCGATGACATTTTAGCAATTCTTTTGCGTAATCCTATCTACGAAAAAACTACGACCGTCGTCGGTACCGTCATGAGCAATCAGGGATTTGAAATTTATCTTGCTGAGCGCGGCATCAAATTACTGCGCACCCAGGTGGGTGATAAATATATTGCTGAACAGCTTGCCGCACACCAGCTACTCATCGGTGGTGAACCGTCGGGGCACATTATCTTGAATGATTATTTACCTACCGGCGATGGTATCTTTACGGCGCTGCGCATCTGCCAAACACTGATGAAAACCGGTAACTGGCAACTAGAAACATTCACCAAATTTCCTCAAATCATTATTAATATTCCCGTACACCACAAAAAAGATCTTGCCTCATGGCCATTACGCGATATGATCGATGATACAGCGCATCAGCTACACAAAGGAAGAATTATCGTTCGTTACTCAGGGACTGAACCACTTTTACGTATTATGATTGAAGATGACGATTGCGACCATGCGCGCATGCTTGGTACGCTTCTTTCGCAACGGCTTGAAAAAGAGATTTCATAACTTTTAGGGACACTGACTCATGAATTATCTACAGACAAAAATTGCGGCATTGTATGACACGATTAAATCATTTTTTCTGAATGGGCTTTTGGTTATTTTACCGATCGCGTTCACCGTCGCGCTTTTCAATTTCTTCTTCCGCCTGCTGAAAAATTGGTTGCAACCACTCTATCAACTTGAACCGGTATATTTGCAACAGATTCCCCATTCAGAAGTTATTCTGGTTATTCTGCTCATTTTAGCGGTCGGTGCTATTTTTAAAATCTTTTTACTCAAATATTTTTTAGAACTTCTTGAATCACTCGTGTTTAAAGTGCCACTTTTAAATCCGGTCTACTCCGGCATTAAGCAACTGGTACAAGCATTTACGGTACCGGATAAACTTACTTTTAAAAAAGTAGTGCTTCTCGAGTTTCCTCGCGCGGGGCTTTTCAGTATCGGCTTTTTGACCAGCGAAGTACCGGCCGAAATTGCTCCAGCAAGAAATCAACGCTATTTCAAAGTTTTTATCCCTACGACTC
The DNA here is from genome assembly GCA_020050475.1 of Candidatus Babeliales bacterium. GTDB lineage: Bacteria > Babelota > Babeliae > Babelales > JACPOV01 > JACPOV01. Next base: position 1,399 of record JAGVKP010000122.1, on the reverse strand, counting down.
CCAATCCAACCACCGGCTTTTTAGTCGCCGTGCCCGAAGATGAAATTGTCACCGTTGACCTTTCGCGCCAAGAGGCAATGTCACTCATTATTTCTGGGGGTATCATTCAACCGGAACGATTTGGCAGAAAATGAAAAACTTTTTTTCAATCTCAGCGAGTTTTTTTTTGATTCAGATCAATCTGTATCCTATGAATTTTTGCGAAGTACAAAAAGTAATGCGTGCTCTGTATTTTGAAGCATTGACCTATGAACTACAAGAGCGAAACAAAGTAGATACCCCCCACACACAAGCAACTTCTGCGCAAAACCAAGTTCAGCCAACTGAAAAACAGGGCGTTAAAAAAACTGCGATCAGTCAGCATACAAATAAGAAGAAGTAATTTGGAGAAAAATATATGAAGAAAATTCTCTATATCTCTGCGATCATCTTCAGCACTGCTCGTTCACTCAACGCACTCTATATGAGCGATCAACAAAGAATTTATGCATGGCGACTGTGGTATCAAAATCAACAAGTGCATAACAATCAACCAGTCAAAGCAAAACCAGTCGGGCAACCGTCCGAAAACCAAAATCAATCTCAGCAAAATTCTCAACCACAAAACTAGAAAATAGTATGGAGCTCTATCTATGAAACAGTTTATTGTTCTTTCACTCGCATTTTCGTATCTTGCCCATGCAAGCGAGCAGCATCAAAAAGCGATCGTCATTGTACCGATCGCCAATTGCGTCGGTTTTGAACTTAATAGCGAATCGGTAGTCGGCGATTATCACGGTATGCCGGCCTCCTGGGGGCCAAACAAACAGGATAAAGTTGCCTGCCCGCGATTACACCAACTTCTTTTTAATGAAACGGTCACGATCCTTGAGACCAAGGGTGAACAAGCTTTGATCAAATTACACAACGCTCATTGGCACAATAAGCAAACCGATCAGCATGCCTCAACCTGCTGGACATTGCGCAAATATCTCCTGCCACTGTGTGAATGCCCGGCCCAAAAAGTCTCCACGCAGTTTTTCCCTAAACCGTTTGGAAGTACTGATTCTGATGAACGGTATCTGACGATTACTCTCATGTTTCCGTATTATGATGAAGCAACTCATCAAACCTATTCAGCCGGGACTCGCTTTAAAGCAATGAGCAGTAAATATGAATCGCATTACGTCGCTTGGATTTACTGCCAGCAGAAAGAAACGGTTATTAAAACGACCATTCCGGTCCATCTGTGCGCCCCGCTTGAATATATAAGCCGCGATGAGCAGGCAAGCGAGTTTGTCTTCTTGCTTGAACGATGGGTTGATTGGGCCGAGGGCAAAATTCCGTTTGTCTGGGGCGGATGCGGGTTGACGCTCTTTTATCCCCGTATGCAATTTTCTTTAAAACCTAAATTGATGGA
>JAGVKP010000119.1 GCA_020050475.1 Candidatus Babeliales bacterium | reverse complement strand
GAATGACATTATGCTGAGGATGAAAATCAGCAGGGGCTACGCTTGCATGACGAATAATAATTGATGATGGCAAACTTCGATTAAGCGCTACCGCAAGATTTGTAGGATCTATTGCAAGTGGCGTGGTAATACGGATCACCTGCCCCAGTGCATGGACGCCTGCATCAGTGCGTGAAGCGGCCACCATACTGACCGGTAGCTGAAAGACGCGTTTGAATGAATTGCGAATGCTATTACTCACCGCCGTATCTCCGGGTTGCTCCTGCCACCCGGCAAAATCATAACCATCATAAGCGACGATGAGTTTATAGCGATTCATTTTTTTGGTGCGATTTTTATTTACGCATTGAAGCGCGCAACGTCTTTTTACGCAGACGAATGTGATTCGGCGTGATCTCAATCAGCTCATCAGGTTGGATCCACTCCATGCAGCGCTCGAGCTCCATAATGCGCGGCGGTGCTAATTTGACCAGGTCATCAGAGCCGGCTGCACGCATATTGGTTAATTTCTTTTGCTTGCAGGGGTTGACATCAAGATCATTATCGCGCGAGTTTTCACCAATAATCATACCTTCGTACACTTCATTACCCGGAGCGACAAACAGGGTACCGCGTTCTTGGAGATTATCAAGCGCATACGCAGTTACCTGCCCGCCATCCATCGAGACCATTGCCCCTTTGGTACGGCCAGTAATATCCCCCTTATACGGCTGATAGCCATGAAATTGAGTCGTAAAAAGGCCGGTGCCGCGCGTATCGGTTAAAAACTGGCTACGGAATCCTAAAAGCCCGCGCGATGGAATTTCAAACTCCATACGTAAGCGATTATTATGCTGAGAAATGAGATTTTTAAGTTCCGCCTTCTTTTTGCCCAGGCGCTCCATAATGATCCCTTGATGATCAGGATCAATATCGATAACGACAAACTCGATCGGTTCTGATTTGACACCGTCGATCGTTTTATAAATAACTTCAGGTGCTGAAATTTGAAGTTCAAAGCCTTCCCGGCGCATATTTTCAAAAAGAATACCCAAGTGTAATTGACCACGACCGGAAACTTTGAATGTTTCAGGAGAATCGGTCGGCTCAAGGCGCAGGGCGACGTTTACTTTCAGTTCGCGCTCAAGACGATCCTTGATCTGACGCGAAGTAAGCAGTTTTCCATCGCGACCGGAAAAGGGGGAATCGTTGACTGAGACAAATACCGATAGCGTCGGCTCATCAATCGAGACATACGGATACGGATGCGGCTGATCAAGCTGGCACAGCGTCGTGCCGATGGTGACCGGATCTGAAAAACCGGTAACGGCTACGATTTGGCCAAAGTGAGCTTCCGGGGTCTCTTTCTTTTCAAGACCATGGAAGGTGTAAATTTTTGTGATGCGTGTCGGTTTACTGACCGATTTATCTTTGCAGCAGAGAATATCTTGCCCGACCTTCATTGAGCCGCTGAAAATACGGCCGATGGCGATAATGCCCAAGAAGTCTGAGTAATCAAGGTTGGTTACCAGCATCTGCAAGTAATCGGCACGCGGTGTCGGAGCCGGAATCGATTTGATGATCGTATCAAAAAGCGGCTTCATATCCCCCGAGCGGGCATGCATATCAAATCCGGCAAAGCCGAGCTTTGAAGAGCCGTAAAGGATCGGGAAATCAAGCTGGTTTGAATCGGTTGCTAAATCTAAAAAAAGATCATGAATTGAGCTTTCGGTATGCTCAATATTGGCATCCGGGCGGTCAATTTTATTAATAAGGACAATCGGTTTGAGGTTCAGTTCAAGTGCTTTACGAAGCACAAAACGGGTACCGGGCAGTACCCCTTCGGCAGCATCAACCAAGAGCAAAAAGCCTTCAACCATCTGGAGGGTACGCTCAACCTCGCCGCCAAAATCGGTGTGGCCGGGCGTATCGACGATATTAATATTGTAATTTTGATACGAAATACCGGTCTGTTTTGCCAGAATAGTAATTCCGCGCTCCTTTTCAAGTGCATTTGAGTCCATGACGCGATCGGTCTGATCGGTAACGGTGCCCGATTGGCGAAGGAGTTTATCGACCAACGTAGTTTTACCATGGTCAACGTGAGCAATAATAGCGATATTTCGAATGTGTGATGCGTTCATACAATTTTTATACTACCAGTAGAAGGGTACATGATAACGAGTTTGAGTATTTATAATGGTAAATTATTTTCGGTTTGCTGTCCAGGCTGGGATTTGGTCATAGCGCCCGCGGGCCGAATTAATTTTGAGGAATAAACTTTCGGCCAAAGTAGCGCCAAAAGCGAGCCCAAAAAGATGGTTTTGGTGATTTTTCACCGGTTGTGCTGATTTCGATCGGTTTTTTTTCCTCAATGAGAAATGATTCTTTTTTGTTTTCAATACCATTTTTGATGTTTTCAAGTTGTTGGCGCACACCATTAAGGTTGGTCAGATTAAAAACGATAAAATCGCCATTATTATGGCCGAATGCGAGTAAATTGCCATTAGGGCTGAAGCAATGAGTTTGGGGGATATTGGGGATCCATTCATCGTCGTCCAAGCTATAAAGATCAAGGCTGGTTAATGAATGAAGATCATAAAGATTATATTCTGTTTTTTTTCTGCCGGTACTATATGCAAGCCATCGTCCTTGAGGGTCAACTGCCAAATTCCATTCATTTTGCAGAACTTCCGCTACGCGCTTCAATTCTGGGTACGAAAATAGGTGTACGACGTTCAAATCCTTTGCTATAAGATGATTGGTTGCGGGATTGAATTGAAGATCTTGGGCGGTGATGGTAGTAGCGCATTGAGAGTGCATTTTTTTTGCAGCGATATCCCAAAGATAAAGCTTTTTTTCTGAGGCTACAGCTATATATTTTTCATCTTTATCAATTGCAATAGCTTTCTTATTTTTTACCTCAAAATCAATCTCTTTCCATGTTTTCTGATCTTGTGAAAAATTATTGGTATTAAGAATTCCTACTTGATTGACATGACCGCTTAATGTGTACAATAAAAAGTTTTTTTTATCACTGAGCGTTGCTTTTGCAATAAGATAGGATTCGCTCTTGCGGATCTTGATTTGATTGATTTGCTGAGCATTTTTTTTGTTGAAGATATGAATAGAATTATTAGTTGTACCTACTAAAATAGATCCGTCGGAACTAAAAGAAATATCGTTAACAGGGTTATTTAAACTATCAGCAAAATTTTGGAAAGATTTATACTCAGGCGACTGAAGGTATTGTATTTGCCTTGACATATAAGAACTATTTGCATAATAAAAATTATTTGTTTCAGGATCAAATGCAAAAGCTTTGCCTGCATTACTCCAATGCCCGCCTAAAACTATTTTTTTTAATTGGTAATCAGTTACTATGGTACCCTGATTTGAATTATCTGAATCATATGCAAGAAATTCACCGGATGGTGAAAATACCGCGTTAGTTGGGTAGCCCCTTTCAAAATTTT
>JAGVKP010000001.1 GCA_020050475.1 Candidatus Babeliales bacterium | reverse complement strand
GCACCTTCTTTGATAATTTCATATTCAAGACCAGACGGCAATTTGATACGTTTCATGGTTACTTTTTCCTGCGATGATTGATTGCGTTTTTGACTATCGACCGATTGCCCACATTGAGCTAAAAAACAGAGAGCGCTCAATGCCGCTCCACTTACCACCATCATGTTTTTCATAATCGCTTCTCCCTCAAAGTAGTTTTTTATTATCTGTAGATTAGCGCGACTTGTGTAAATTGCCTATAGGCGGTAAAAACTAGATTCTTCCGCCTCTTGCCGGAGTATTTTGGCGTAATAAACGCTTAAATTCAACTGCCTCACGCAACCCGAGAGCATGCTCATATTTTTTCATAGCATCTGCGCACGCACATGGAATACAATCGTCGTTAAAAGGATCGTTTTCATGATTAAAATAACAATCGCTGAGTGGCTTTTCTGCCTGGATGATTTTTAACTTTTTTATAGCTTCGTGTTGTTTTAAAATTTCTTCATCACGTGGCCAAAAATAGCGGTATGTTGTTTTCGAGACATCCCAACCAAGTTTGGCAAGCGTGATAGCTGCCGAAATCGTTACAATTTCAATCGCGCGAATACTCATGCTTAAAAACAGGAAAATTCCCAATACTATTGTTTTTTTGGCCATAGATGCTCCTCATTGGTAGCAAAAACAATTTTTTTTAACGCATCGCCTACATTAATTTTTATTTGGTAGATCTGCTCGCTCGATAAGCAAATATCTTCTTCAGATCATGCACTTCTTTTGGGCCAGCCGCTCGACCAAATGCCTGTAAAAAATCTTGGCAAGCACAGGGAATTCCATCAGAATCAATGGGGCCACGCTTATGATCCTCAAGACATTCATTAAGGGGCACTTCTGCCTGGATGATTTTTAACTTTCTGCTCACCTCTTGCTGCTTTAAAATTTGCTCCTCAGTTGGCCAGAAATAGTCACGCCCAGATTTATAAAATGATCCCAGATTATAAGTAATGTGCACAAGAGCTGCAATTGACGCAATGTACTGAAACGTTGTCGCTACCTTGCTTACGTTTTCCATTCCCTCTGCAACAGCACCTACTTTCTTGCTAATATCGCCTACTCCACTAGCAACCTTGCTCAGTTGATCATTAGCCTGAGCTATCTTTTGCGCATTTTGCGCTGCGCTTTCGGCTGCTTTCGCAAGCCTATCCATCTCCTCAGAAGACACGATAACTTTAGTTCCAAAAAACAGGCCTAGTAGATCGCCCCCTGCCTTTTTACATTGCTCCCAACCAAATCCACTATCTGGGTAACTTGTCATTGAAATAGCCAACGCAATACCTAAGAAAGAATTCATCTTTGGCTTGTTCATAATTAATGCTCCCTATATTTTTTGAATCTGTGATACATCTTCAATTTTTTTTTTGATCTGCAAAAGCTCCATGACACATGCTTGCAACTCATCCAAAACTGTTTCGACAATTTTTTGATGGATGCACATTTGAATAATCGTTAATTTTAGGGAGGCAAGGCAACCCACATACCCAATTTGTATCGAAGAATTATTAATTTCTTTTAAGCTTATTCTATCATTTTTTTCAGCATCACTTTGTTGAAAAAAAATTCCTATCTGCTCAATCTCATCTAATAATATTTTTTTAACCTCTTCTGCTTGTTGAATAGATAACTCTTTTACATTTTCACTTTTTAGAAATTCATCTTTTTTAAGCTCAGAACACTCTTTCATAAAATCAATCATTTTTTTTCGCAATTCATCTTTAATTCTTATTAGTTTATTGATTCGCTTACTGAGTTTGGCCATTTTTTTTTCGAGCATTTTTTGTCTCAATTGCAAATCACTTCCTTCAGATGCTCCGCCTCTATATGCCCCACCCGCACAAAATAAAGACAAAATTAAGCCGAATATTTTTTTCATATATGTTCCTCGTTAGTTAAATAATTGTTTGCTATTTTATTTCTCTAAAAGCATTTCTTACTTGTTTATATTTGAGAAGCCCAGCAATGCGCTTGTAATTCTCCTTTTCTACCTTGCATCGGTCAGCAAATCCATGCTTATCTTTTCTTGCATCGGCATTGCGCTCCAAACATGCAAAAAATATTTTCTGCGCTGTTATCACAGCTGCTTCATGTGCGTTAACTTCCGCGCTATTCAGCTCAGCCTGAGAGGGATAAAAATGATTGTAGGCTGCTTTCGAGACATCCCAAGAAAGCTTGGCAAGCGTAATCGCTGCCGAAATAGTTACTATCTCAATCGCGCGAACACCTGTACTTAAAAAAAGAAAAAGTCCCAATACTATTGTTTTTTTGGTCATAGATGCTCCTCATAGTTTGCAAAAACAATTTTTCTGATTCGAAATTACATTTCTACTGAGTGCGCTTACTCGCTCTATAAGCAAATATTTTTTTCAGCTCATGCACCTCTTTTGGGCCAGCTGCTCGTTCAAATGAATCAAAAAGATTCTTGCAAGCGCAGGGAATTCCATCAGGATCCATCGGACCACGCTTGTGATCAACAAGACATTGATTGAGGGGCTTTTCTGCCTGGATAATTTTTAACTTTTTGCTAATTTCTTCTTGCTTTAAAATTTGCTCCTCAGTTGGCCAGAAATAGTCACGCCCAGATTTATAAAATGATCCGATGTTATAAG
>JAGVKP010000099.1 GCA_020050475.1 Candidatus Babeliales bacterium | reverse complement strand
GTTAGAAAGCTTTTTTGTAAAGAGCCATGCATGAAAAACTGCTCAAAGCAGATCATGAAAAATACAAAAAAAAGATTGGTAAAAGTTGTCTTACGAAATATGATGACTGAAAAAAGCGCAAGCTGTAGTTGAACGACTGGATATGCCCATATATAGAGAGCCATAAGGTCTATGAAAAAAAAAGATAAAGACCAGGCAAAATAAGTGGTAAAAATATCAACTGAAGATAAAACATTCATGCAGGAACATTCAAACTTTTCTGTGATAAAATCAGGAGAGTTATTTTGAGTCTATATTGACAAACTACGTTATTCAAGTAACTTCTAATGGCGAAATGCAAAAGCGTTAACACTCTTTGAGGGAGCACTTTTTCTATGAACAAAAACGTTGCATTAGTATTCGCACTTGCAGGTATGATCTGCGCTAGCACCGTACAAGTAAATGCACAGGAAGCGGTTCAACCAGGGTTGGTCTCTCGTGCATTCACCAGTACCAAAAACTGTCTGTTTGACAACCGTCTTGCACAGTTCGTCAAAGCGCACCCCTATTGGACGGTATCTGGCTTAGGGCTTACCGTGGCTGGTTTTGTTGTGTACAAACTGTGGCTTGCTGCCCAGGAAGAAGAGGAAGCGATCAAGGCTTCTCCGACGCGCTTTTCGACGCGAAATTCGTAAATCGTAATTTTAACTAGACTCAGTTAATTAAAGGCCGTATTAAGTGCGGCCTTTAATTTTTTATGGCATTTTTTGATATGCGTATTTTTTCTATTGCCTTTACCATGGTGGTTACTGCCACTGTTGCTCTTATTTCATTTGCGCTCGGTTTCATTATTTATTCGGTTTCACATCCTGTTTTTGAACTCAATGCGCTTGATCATGTGCAACAGGCACAGCCAACGATTTTACTTGATGATACCGGCGTTGAGTGGGCGCGATTTTATTCAGATCGTAAAGAGCCTATTTCGATAAGTGTGATTCCTGATCATGTCATTCATGCTTTTTTAGCTGCTGAGGATCGCTCTTTTTTTAATCATGCCGGTATTTCATGGCGCGGTATTTTTCGATCTTTATTGGTTAACCTGTATCATCGAAAAAAAGTTCAAGGAGCCAGTACCATTACGCAGCAGCTTGTCAGGCTTTTATATTTTGATGCCAACAAGACGTTTATACGAAAAATCAAAGAACAGTGCGTTGCGCTTTTGCTTGAGCGTCAGCTCAGTAAGCAGCAGATTATGGAGATGTATCTCAATAATGTTTACTTTGGATGCGGTATTTATGGCATTGCAGCGGCAGCGCAACGCTTTTGGAAAAAGCAGGTCAGTGACCTGACGATTGATGAAGCAGCTGCGCTTGCTGCAATCATGAAATCACCGCAAAAATATTGTCCACTTTTATTTCCTCTTTCTTGTAAGCAGCGACGCGATACGGTATTGCGTGGCATGTTTTACTGTTCATTTATTAACCAAGAACAGCTTGATAATGCGTTAAAAATGCCGCTTGAAATGGTAACGGCAGAAGTGGTCTGTGCTCCGCATGCAAAAGAGGCGATTCGCGGGTTTCTTGAGCCGATCGTTGGGGCGGATGCGCTTTACAAGGGGGGGCTTGTCATACAGACAACCATCAATAAAGACTTGCAGATTAGAGCAAATGAGCTTTTTAAAAACCATATTATTCAATTGCGCAGCTCTATGATGCCTGAAATAGATGGCTCTCTTATGACCATTGAAGTTAAAACTGGCCAGATAAAAGCGGTCGTCGGCGGTTTTGATTTTTCTATTTCGCAATTTGATCGTGCATTGCAAGCCAAGCGACAATTTGGTTCTATTTTCAAACCGCTTATCTATGCAGCTGCGGTCGAAAAGGGAATTAATTTTTCAATGACTGAAGTTGATGAACCGCTTGAAATTACGATGAATTCAATAGCCTGGCGCCCCGAAAACTTTTCAAACGATTTCAAAGGGCAGATGACGCTTGCGTATGCACTCAGTCACTCCAATAATATTGTCACGATCAAAACATTAATGAAAATTGGTACGGCGCGCGTGATTGAACTTGCACGCCAAGTGGGTATAACCGCCGTCTTGCAGCCGTATCCATCATTGGCGCTTGGCTGCCTTGATGGCACGCTGAAAGAGGCTGTCGGGATGTTTAACATTTTTGCGCACAATGGGTTGTATCTACAGCCGCACCTTGTACGCTGGGTGAAAGATAAATGGGGTACTAAAATATGGAAAAAAAACAGTGATGCAGTACGTGCCATTTCACCTCGGGTATGCGGACAGGTTGCAAAAGTTCTTTCTTCACGATTAGCAAAACTTAAAAAGCGTTCACCGCATGCGCTGCTTACCGATGCGATCGGCAAAACGGGAACGACCAACAACTGCAGAAGTTGTTGGTTTTTGGGGTCAACGCCTCATTATACGACCGGGGTTTACATAGGCTGCGATGATAATCGATCGCTCGGGCGGCATGTGTATGGGTCAGCTACGGCATTTCCTCTCTGGCTTAAAATGCAAGAGCTTCTTGCGGATTGTCAGCAGCAGTTTGTATACGATCCTTCTCTTCGTGAACTCATTATTCACGAAAAAACTGGTGCTGTTTGCTCTTTTGCCGATCAGAGTGCGCTGTCTATTCTCGTTTAATTGAGAGGCATGGCGAGCGCGTAATCGTTGCAGGGTTTATTTTTTTAGTTGTAACCTAGGTGCCATGGTGTTTGCCAAGGAGAAGGTATGAACAAACGTGCGGCGATCAATTTTTTTTTTCTGCTGAGTGTAATTTTTAAATGTGTAGGTCAGTCGACGAGTCAATCAAGCGACCAAAAATGGGATGATCTTAAAAATCAGTTTGTCAGCTCCACTAAAAATGTCAGTGATGGAGCATCCGGTTTTTTAAAAGGGATGGGGCAAAGCGTTGGTATTGTGACGGCGGATTATCACTATAGTTATCAAGTGTGGAATGACACACCGGTATTTCTGCTTGTGGGGCAGCAGCGCGTGGTGCCAGCAATGGGAGTCAATATCCCTGAGGATTTTTACAATGCGCAAATGCTGAGGGGCTTTACCAATACCGGATCAAACTTTTTGAATCAACAACTGTATCTACGCGTTGTTCTTTTTGCTGATCCTGCTAACAAAAACTTTAATCCGTATTTT
>JAGVKP010000070.1 GCA_020050475.1 Candidatus Babeliales bacterium | reverse complement strand
CTCACCGTTTTTTTTACGCTCTATTTTTTGAGCTTTTATATTGCTGCCGGCCTGATGGGGTTGGGCAGACTGTTTGAATCAACCTTTGCTCTGAGCTACCAGCAGGGAATTGCGCTCAGCATTTTTATCGTGGTGGCCAATATTTTGATAGGAGGTTTTATTGCGGTGGCATGGGGCGATATGTTTCGTGGTCTTTTTTTAATCGCGATGATCTGCATAGTTCCCATTTTTGCCTTGCACCATCTACCATCAACGACATCTTTTAATGCAGTATTTTTCACTGGACAACTTCTTCCTGATTTTTCATGGTCTACCATAAGCCAGATTCTGACGCTCTCAATGGGTTGGGGGCTTGGTTATTTTGGTTCTCCTCATATTCTTATTAACTTCATGGGAATTAAAGAACCGGAAAAAATTTACAAAGCAAAATATATCGGCATCGCCTGGCAAGTTACCGTCTTGATAGCCGCGACTATTATCGGTCTGATTGGTACTATTTTCTTTGCCTCACCGCTGGCGAATAGAGAGCTTGTCTTTATCCAAATGGTTAAGATGCTTTTTCATCCTCTTGCGGCAGGCTTTATTTTGTGTGCCATCTTTGCAGCGACGATGTCAGTAATGACCGCACAAATTTTGGCAACCGCATCAAATATTTCGGAAGATTTTATCAAACGAATTATTAACCGCCCACTATCTACCGGCGCCTCCCTATTTATTATTAGGTTGTGCGTTATTCTACTTCCGCTCATTGCGTATGTGATAAGTTATAATACAACGCGTAATGTTAACGATTTAGTGAGCTACGCGTGGTCCGGGCTGGGTCTTGCATTTGCACCAACCGTCATTGCAGCACTCTGGTTTCCACATGCTAATAAATACGGCGCCTTGGTCGGGATGCTTTTCGGCGGAACTGTTGGCGCTGTCTGGCCATATCTTAATATTGATTTTATGCCGCTTTTACCCGGTTTTATTATCGGAAGTACACTTATAGGCTCAGTATCCATTTTCAGCAGATTTGTCATTCAGCTTAGGAGCACCAGATGATCATTCAATTTCAAGATTTTGAAAAAATTGACGTTCGCATCGGCACCATTATTGAAGTACATGATTTTCCTGAAGCACGCAAACCTGCGTACCAACTGCTTATCGACTTTGGTCCCGAGATTGGCACAAAACGATCATCAGCGCAAGTAACTCAGTATTCAAAAAATGAGCTTGTTGGCAAACAGGTAATTGGCGTTATTAACTTCGCTCCCAAAAAAATTGGGCCATTTGTTTCAGAAGTTCTGACGCTGGCCGTTCCTGATAATCAAGGTCGCGCCGTTTTACTTCATCCCACTCATTCAGTACCAACCGGCGGAAAATTATTCTGATCATTCCTTTTTTTTGCTACAGTGTGAGCACACGCTGTTGAGCATACAAGGAATATCAGATGTATCGAAAAAAAATTCATATCCATTTTGTCGGTATCGGTGGTATCGGCATGAGTGGTATTGCCAAAATATTAAAATACCAAGGATATACGATCTCAGGATGCGATCAGGATCTCCATCAGCAAAGCGTTATTGATCTGCAAACAATCGGTTGCTCAATTTATCAAGGCAATAATACAGCTCAATGCCATGATGCTTCAATTAATGTCCTCGTGTACTCTTCAGCTATTAAAAAAAATAATCCCGAGCTCCTAGCTGCTCAAGAACGCGGGATCCCGACCATTAGTCGCGCACTTATGCTTGCTGAACTAATGCGCACTAAATATAGTATCGCTATTGCAGGCGCTCATGGCAAAACAACTACCACTTCACTCATCTCTCATATTTTAATTGAAGCGCATTTAGATCCTACGGTGATCATCGGTGGGCATTTAAAAAACATTTCAGCAAATGCACGTCTTGGTAAAGGCGATTTTCTGGTTGCAGAAGCTGATGAAAGTGATCGATCTCTGATTAATCTCCACGCGACGCTTGCGGTGATCACGAATATCGATCTTGAACATCTTGAGACCTATACTGATATTGATGATATCAAAAATACCTTCCGCCAATTTCTTAATAATCTGCCGTTTTACGGCTGCGCGATCATCTGTATTGATGATGCTCATGTCCGCTCACTTTTGCCACTGACACATATCAAAACTATTAAATATGGCTTTGACCATACCGCTGATATTTATGCTGAAAATGTGCAGCTGGCTGCTGACAACTCACAGTTTAATGTTTTTGAAAAAACCGGCTCCCTACTCGGCACCGTTCAGTTTTCTATGCCCGGTAGACACAATGTACTTAATGCGCTCGGCGCAACCGCTCTTGCATTACAACTCGATGTTCCTTTTGAAACCATCTCGCGGGCACTGACCACTTTTAAAGGGATCGATCGCCGCTTTAGTTTCAAGGGCAGCTATAAAGGAGCAGAGCTTTTCGATGATTACGGCCACCATCCGGAAGAGATTCGCAATACGCTTTTGGTTGCGCGCAAAAAAAGTAAGGCGCGCCTCATTGTCGTATTTCAGCCACATCGGTTTACGCGCACGCATAAATTATGGGATCAGTTTATAGAAATGTTTTTACACAGCCAGATTGATGTTCTTATAATTACCGATATCTATCCGGCAAGCGAAGATCCGATCCCGCAAATAACGGGCGAAAATTTAGCACGCGCTATCGCATTGCGTAATCCTCGTTTTAAGGTACAATTTGCTCCTTTTGATACTCATTTTGAAACACTCAAGCATCATCTTGATGCCGTAATTCGTGTCGACGACCTGGTACTCTTACAAGGAGCTGGAAAAATGAATAAGTTTGGCGAACGCCTTGCAGAAGAAACTTCTGCTCATGCAGCCACTACCGCGAAAATAGAGGATCCTCAACCATGTTTATAAGTGCGCTGCTTGGATGCATTATGCTCATTTATACATCATGCGCAATTGAAGCAACCTCTTGCTCGTTTGGTCAGCAAGATATTGTCTTTCGCCAAGCAACCGTGGACGATCTTGAAAAGCTGTTACTTTTTTTTACTGACTATGTGAGCAAAGAGCCAGAAAGAATTGTCGTTCTGCCTGGCAAATTTCTTCCCAAGTGGCTTTTTCAATCGGTACTCGATGGCCAGTTTTTTCTGGCTGAGGCGGTACGCACAAAAGAGATCGTTGGTATCAAGAGAATGTATCTTATCACTGATGCGCTGAAGCTTGAAAATGTTTTATGGAACGAAATACGATGCCTAGGTCCTGAAGCGCAGCAGGCATCTGCCAGTTTTTTTTTACTGGCAAGATGACTCACTACGATATCAAGAACGCAGCATTCGGCCTTTATTCAACGTACGCGATCTGTATGTTTACAACGGTACCGATTTTACCCACCCAAACTACCGCGGCTTGGGTATCAATACGGTACTCACCCACCTGGCATTAGAGGAAATAGGTGAAAAAATAAGCAGCATGCAGGATAAGCCTGCCCCCTATATCCATCTGGTTTATGGGCTTGCCTATCCAAATGCCGGTGAAAGCCCGGGTAACGTACAGGATCGCACCGTCGCACTGGCAAAGGCATTCTTTTCCTTTGCACGCAAGCTTTATAAAACATTTAATCCATTTGGCTCACCACACGAAAAGTTACGATACCTACGTTATCGATCATTGATGCCTCGTTTTGACGATTCGGGATCTGAGCTTGCCATTATTTTTGATGCATTAAATGAACCTAAATATGGATGCATTTTAAGCTATCGGCTAAGCAATCAAGCAGAGCGACAAGAGCACTTTTTTCGGCTGATTCTAGACATAGATGCTTTTTTTGTGTTAAAGTAAAAAGGTAATGTACTGCTCATAACCAAGGAGTTATTATGAGCTCGTGTGTATATCTGCTTACGCAAAAAGCACACCATCCATTTTCAGTCCTTTCCGTTCAAAGCCGTTATTTGGTGAGCAGCCGCTCATTCATCTGGCAATTCCGTTGGCGTTAAGCCATTAATTATTTTTTTCCCCCATCATTCGTTATTTTTATACTACTTTTTTTATTTGCTTAAAGCAGTATTACAAAAATCTGCTGAAAGCCTATAATGCGCCAGCCATCTGGTTAGCATAAGGACTTACTATGTTTACTATTGCGAGCAGTGCTCTTTTATTTTCATCATTGGTAATCGCCATGGAAAATACGCAAAAAGATTATTCTTTTTCGCTTGCCACAAAAAATGATAGTGCGGCGATCGTCGATCTTATCAACACACAAGCAACCAAAGATGCCGATAAAATCGTTATTCTTCCTGAAAGCTTTCGCCTGAGCGCAATAGCCAACGCGAGCAACAAAGAGCGGCTTTTTGTTGCCCGTGATATCACGCAGGGAGAAAAGATAGTCGCCTTTAAAAAACTTTTCCTTCTTACTGACAACCAAGAACGAAACGAGATTATGCAGGATGAGATCAGGTGCATAGGTAGCAAAAGCGAAAGCACGTTTGCTGGTATGATAAAAAAAGGTGCCGTCACAACCCTCAATACTCACCCCACCTTTGGGCAAGATGATCTCTATATTTACAACGGCGGTGATTTCACCCATCCTGACTATCGCAAAAATGGTCTCAATAAGGAGCTATCACAGCATGCTTTTTCAACTATTTTTTCCGATCAACTGAGCAAGCAATCACCAGCACGCATCCATCTTCTTTTTGGTTTAGTGCAGGCAAATAGCGGGTCAAACGTTGGTGAAAAAGGTGATCGAGCGATACCGCTTGCTGACGTTTTTTCTAATTTTATTCGGCAGGTTTACCCAAACACAAAAGATGACATTAGTTTAACGTATCACCGCTATAAAGCATTCATGCCGACATTTGACCCAACATCTTCAGAGTGCAAGCCACTACCTGACGAAAAAGCAATACCAGGCTATGGATGCATATTAACCTACGAAAACAACGCTGATGCATCACAATCTGGAAAGGTGCAAGAATGAAGCAGTACCAATTAGTTGTCGCTCTTTTTTGCTTGGCGGCAATCTGCAGCTACTTTTTCATTTTTGGGCGTCATGATCAAAAGACCGCGCATACCTTTTCAATTGCCTTTATGTACCCTGCAAGTCACCCGGCAATGGATGAGATAGAAAAAGGACTCAGAGAAGCACTCAATGGTGATGAAAATCTCTATGCGATGACCATTTTTAATGGACAATCTAACCGGTCAGTTATGCAAGCACAGGCTGCGCAACTGGTTCATGCACAGTATGACTGTATCTGCACTGTTGGCACGG